>CAZBZD010000192.1:0-3754 GCA_964496295.1 uncultured Rhodanobacteraceae bacterium
CGAGTTCATGTCGGCGCTGAAGCTGTGCTCGCGGAACACGGTGAAGCCTTCCTTGAGGGACAGCTGGAACCAGTCGCGGCAGGTGACGCGGTTGCCGCTCCAGTTGTGGAAGTATTCGTGCGCCACGACCGCCTCGACACGGCGGAACTCGGCGTCGGTGCTGGTCTCGACGTCGGCCAGCAGGCAGCTGGTGTTGAAGATGTTCAGGCCCTTGTTTTCCATCGCGCCCATGTTGAAGTCGTGGGTGGCGACGACGTTGAACACGTCGAGGTCGTAGTTGCGCCCGTAGGTCTTTTCGTCCCAGCGCATGGCGCGTTCCAGCGAATCCATGGCGAAGTCGCACTGGCCGATGGCGTCGGCCTCGGCCCACAGGTTCAGCACGACCTTGCGGCCGTCGGCGGTGGTGTAGTCGCGGCTGATCTTTTCCAGCGAGCCGGCGACCAGCGCGAACAGGTAGGTCGGCTTGGGGTGCGGGTCGACGAAGCGCGCCCAGTGGCGGCCGTCCTCCAGCTCGCCGGCGCCGTCAGGATTGCCGCCGGCCAGCAGCACCGGGAAGCGCGCCTTGTCGGCGCGCAGGGTGACGGTGTAGCGCGACTGCACGTCGGGGCGGTCGGGCATGAAGGTGATGTGGCGGAAACCCTGCGCCTCGCACTGGGTCAGCAAAAAGCCGGTTTCGGGCGGGCCGGACAGGTACAGGCCTTCCAGCGCGGTGTTGGCCGACGGGTCCAGACGCACGTGCGTCTCCAGCACGCTGCCGTCCTCGGCGCCGGGAACGACGAGCACGGTGCCGTCGTAGTCGTAGTCGTCGGCATCCAGCGGGCGGCCATCGAGTTTCACCGCGACCAGATCGAGGTTTTCGCCATCCAGCATCAGCGGTCCGTCGCCGTCGCGCTCGAGATGCAGCTTGGCATGCACGTCGGCATGCGTGATGTCCAGATCGAAGTCGAGCTCGATCGTGTCCACGCGCCACGCGGGCGGCCGGTAGTCGGCAAGGCGGACGGAGGGGTGCTGGTCGTTGTGGCGAAGACTCATGGGGTGACGGCCCGGCGTGCAAAGGGGATCATTCAGGCTAACATGGGGTTTCCCGTGCCGCGTCACAACATTCCACCCGCCGACAGGGTTGCCATGAGTCGCTACACCATCCGTCACGAACACCTGGGGCCATGGCCGGTCGTGGCCATGATCGACACCGTCAGCGGCACCAGCGTGCGCCTGGCGCGACGCGGCGCCACGCTGCTGGAATACCTGCTGCCGATGGCCCACCGCATGCACGACCTGGCCGACGGCTATGCCGGCGCGGGCGACCTGGAGGCGCTGTCGGGCTCGCACTTCGCCGTCATGTGCCCGTTCGCCAACCGCGTGGCCGACGCGCGCTACCGCTTCGACGGCAAGGCGCACGACCTGAAGCCGGGCGCGGATGCGGACGAGCGGCGCATCCTGCACGGCTTCGTGCGCGCGGCCGAGTTCGAGGTGCTGTCGGTGGACGCCGACGGCGCCGGCGCCTGCGTGCGCATGGGCACGCAGGCCATCCGTCCCGACGCGTTCCCGGGCTATCCGTTCGCGCTGGACCTGGAAGTGGCCTTCACCCTGCATGCCGGCGGGCTGGACCTGGTCGCCACCATGCGCAACGTGGGCGACGTGCCCGCGCCGTGTTTCTTCGGCTGGCACCCCTACCTGCGCCTGCGCGAGGACGGCATCGACGAGCTCGAGCTGAAGCTGCCGGCGCGCCGGGCGATCGTCACCGACGAGGCCCTCGTCCCGCGGCCCGGCGAGGCCGCCTTCGAGCCGCTCGACGCCCGGCCGGAACTGGACTTCCGCGACTGGCGGCGCCTCGACGGGTGCGTGCTCGACAACGGTTTCGCCGACCCGGAGGCCGACGCCGACGGCCGCATCCGCTCGCACCTGCGCGACCCGGCCAGCGGCCTGGCCGTCAGCCTGTGGCAAGCCTCGGGCGTGACCCAGGTCTACACCGGCGACACCCTGACCGGCGGCGCGCGGCGGCGGGCCGTGGCGCTGGAACCGATGCAGGCCATGACCGACGCCTTCAACCGTCCCGACTGCCGGGACGCGATCACCCTGGACGCCGGCGCCGAGCGCGAATTCCGCTGCGGCCTGGAAGTGCACCTGCCGTGAGCACGGCGTTGCCGACGCCCGCCACGGTGCGCGATGCCGCCGCGCGCATCGCCGCACATGCACGGGTGACGCCGGTGCTGCGCAGCGCGGCGCTCGACGCCATGCTCGGCGCGGCGCTGCATTTCAAGTGCGAACACCTGCAGGAAAGCGGCGCCTTCAAGTTCCGCGGCGCCTGCAACGCCGTGTGGTCGCTGACGGACGAAGAAGCCGCGCATGGCGTGGTCACGCATTCCTCCGGCAACCACGGCCACGCGCTGGCGCTGGCCGCCGCCACCCGCGGCATCGTCGCGCACGTGGTGGTGCCCGAAGGCGCGGTGCGCGCCAAGGTCGAGGCCATCGAGGCGGCCGGCGCCGTGCTGCACCGTTGCGCGCCGACCCAGGCCGCGCGCGAGGCGACCTGCGCACAGGTGCAGGCGGACACCGGCGCCGCGCTGGTCCATCCCTACGCCGACGCGCGCGTCATGGCCGGCCAGGGCACGGCGGCGCTGGAGCTGCTGCAACAGGCGGGATCGCTGGATGCGCTGGTCATGCCGGTCGGCGGCGGCGGCCTCGCCGGCGGCTGCGCCGTGATCGCGCACGATCTCTGCCCCGAGCTGCCCCTGTTCGCCGCCGAGCCCGCCGGCGCCGACGATGCCGCGCAGTCGCTGGCGCGCGGCGAGCGCGTCACCACGGTCGTGCCCGACACGCTCTGCGACGGCCTGCGCGCCACCATCGGCGAACCCAATCTCGACCTCCTGCGCCGGCACCGCGTCGAAGTGCTGACCGTCGACGACGACGAGACGGTGGCGGCGATGAAGCTGCTCTGGCGCCATCTCAAGCAGACCGTCGAACCTTCCAGCGCCACCGTGCTGGCCGCCCTGCTGCGCCATCGCCGGCGCTTCGCCGGCCAGCGCGTCGGCGTGGTCCTGACCGGCGGCAATGTCGATTTGGAAGCCTTGCCGTGGGGAAGCGGGAAGTGATACAGCGGGGTGGCGGCTGCCGGATAATGACCGTCACCTCCCCGAAATCACGCTCGCTTCCGGCTTCTCCGCACTCGCTTCTCCTGCCCGCCGGCGGCCGATGCCGCTGACCGCGACCAGCCCCAGCCCGATCAACACGATGCCGGCCGTTTCCATGCCGTCGGGGCGCTCGTGCAGGATCGCCCATGCGAACAGCACCGCCGTGACCGGCACCGCCAGGCTGGACAGGCCGGCCACCGTGGTCGGCAGGTTGCGCACCACGAACAGCCACAGCAGCCAGGCCAGGCTGGAGGCCAGCACGATGCTGTAGAGCAGGCCGCCGATGAAGGCCGACGTCCAGTCGATCGGCCGCGACGGCACGACCAGCGCGATCACGCCCAGCGCCAGCGCGCCGAACAGCATCTGCCAGGTGGTGAAAGACAGCGGCGAGGGTGCGTGCAACTGGAACATGCGCTTGCTGAGCACGGTGCCCAGTGCCCAGGCCATGCCGCCGAGAAGCGCCAGCAGGGTGCCGTGCAGGCTGCCGAGGCCGTGCCAGGGCTCCATCACGCAGACCAGGCCGGCCGCGGCCAGGCCCAGGCCCAGCCAGTGGCGCGGCGCCGGCTTTTCGCGCAGCAGCCACCACGCCAGCAGCACCACCCAGAACGGCATGGTGTAGGCCA
>CAZBZD010000193.1:0-3675 GCA_964496295.1 uncultured Rhodanobacteraceae bacterium
TGGACATCAGTTCGCCGTGCGACTGCACCTCGGCTTTCCAGGCCAGCGCGTCGCCGTCGGGGCCTTGCGCCGCCAGGTCGCGCAGGCGCGTGAAATGGCTTTCCAGCAACGCCGGCACGGGCAACGCCATCTGCGCCAGCAACGCCTGGTGCTGCGCGACGACGGCCTCGGCCCGGGCCGCGCGCGCGGCGGCATCGTCCATGCCGCACAGGGCCTTCAGCGCGTCGGTCACTCCCGACAGAGCCGACACCACCAGCAGCACGCGCGCGCCCTCCGCACGGCGCGAGCGCACCAGTTCCAGGATGGTCTGCCAGCGCCCGGCCGTGGCGACGCTGGTGCCACCGAATTTCATCACGATCCAGGGGGCGTCGGCAGCGGGCAAGGGTTCGGAGGCGTGGGCGTTCACTGGGCGAATCGGGCCGGCGATTTGAACAGCCTGTCAGTCTCATGCCAGCGCCGGCAAAACGCAATTGCCCGGGTCATGACGTTTGACCATGATCCTGTGTGGAACCCGCAGGCAGGCACCGCCCGCCGTGCAAGGTTCAGGCATGCGCAAACCGTGTCTTGCCGCAGGAGCCTGCCCCCGCAGGCGATTGCACCAGGATCGCGGGCAGGGCCCGCTCCCGCGAAAGCGGAAAACCCGTGGCAACGGCGACGGCGGACCATGCCCGCCCTGCGCGATTTGCCTGTTCAGGCAACAACCACCCACCCGCCGCCCGGCTTTGCGAGAATGGGCGGATCGAACGGAGAATCCCATGGCGCAGGCCCAACAGACACCGCCCGAGACCATCACGCCCGTCCTCCCGCGCAAGGGCATCCAGCTGAGCGTCAACGGCGAGCCCTACCTGCACACGGGCGACCCCGACATGCCGCTGATCTGGTACCTGCGCGACGTGCTGCGGCTGACCGGCTGCAAGTACGGCTGCGACAAGGGCGAATGCGGCGCCTGCACGGTGCTCGTCGACCGGCGCCGCGCCACCGCCTGCACCACGTCCATGGGCGAGCTGGAAGGCCGCGCGGTAACCACCGTCGAGGGACTGGCCGCGGCCGACGGCAAGCTGCATCCGCTGCAGCAGGCGTGGATCGCCGAAGACGCCATCCTCTGCGGCTACTGCCAGAGCGGCTGGCTGATGGCGGCCGCGGACCTGCTCCATCGCAAGAAGCGTCCGTCCGACGCCGACATCGACGCCCTGCCCAACCTGTGCCGCTGCGGCAGCCAGCCGCGCATCCGCGCCGCCATCAAGCGCGCGGCCTCCGCCATGCAGCCGGAGGACAAGGGCCGATGAGCAGTACCCTGCGCCTGTCGCGGCGGCGTTTCCTGAAAATCATGGCCGGCGCCACCGGCGCCCTGGTCGTCGGCGTGGGCAGCGTGCGCGCCCAGGACGCCGACGTGCCGCTGGCCCTGCTCGGCGACGACTTCACGCAACTGGGCCCGTACCTGCGCATCGAGCCGGACGGGCGCACCATCATCGGCGCCCGCGATCCCGACTGCGGCGAAGGCACGCATACCTCGCTGCCGCTGATCATCGCCGACGAACTGGACGCCGACTGGAGCCGGGTGACCGTGCTGTCGCTGGGCCCGGACGTCACCCGCGCCAACAACGTCGTGCACTGGCGCTACAGCCACCAGCGCAGCGGCAACGCCACGTCCATTCCCGCGGCCTGGCAGGACCTGCGCCAGGCCGGCGCGCTGGCCCGCTGGCTGCTGGTGCAGGTGGCCGCGCGCCGCAGCGACACGCCCGCCGGCCGCCTGCGCTGCCGCGACGGCAAGGTCGTCACGCCCGGCGGCACCAGCTACGACTACGGCGAGCTGGTCGCCGACGCCGCCAGGCAGGCGCCCCCGCAAACGCCACCGGCATTGAAAACGCCCGGCCAGTACCGGCTGATCGGCCACAGCGCCGGCGACGTCGACGCCCGCGCGATGGTGCAGGGCCGCGTCCGCTTCGCCATCGACCATCACCCCGCCGAGGCCCTGGTCGCCGTGGTCGTGCACAGCCCCTGGCCCGACGGCACGCTGGCCAGCATCGACACCCGCGCCGCACTCGCGGTGCCGGGCGTGGAACAGGTACTGCAGCTCGAACCGGAACCCGGCCAGCCGCTGGGCACCACGCCGATCGCCGCCGGCGTGGCCGTGCTGGCACGCGACACCTGGTCGGCGCTGAAGGGACGCGACCGCCTCAGGCTGACCTGGAAACCGGGCGACCACGCCAAGGCCGACACCGACGCCATGGTCAAGGATGCCGTCGAGCTGCTCGACAGCCAGGCCGTACCCACCATGCACGTGCGCGACGACGGCGACGTCGACGCGGCGGAAAAGCACCACGGCTGGCAGGTCGAGGCCGTCTACACCCAGCCCTTCGTCGCCCATGCCACGCCCGAGCCGGTCAACTGCACGGCGCGCGTCGACAACGACCACGCCCGGCTGGTCGTGCCCACGCAGGCGCCGCAGCAGGCGCTGGCGCTGGTGCAGCGCCTGACCGGGCTGTCGCCCGCGCAGATCGAGATCCGCGTGCCGCGTGCCGGGGGCGGCCTGGGCCGGCGCGTGGACCACGACTTCGTGGCCGAGGCGGTGATCCTGGCCAGGGCGGCAAAGAAGCCCGTCAAGCTGATGTGGACGCGCGATCAGGACCTCGGCCACGACTACTACCGCCCGCTGGCCGTGCACAAGCTGCGGGCGTCGCTGGACCGCCGCGGCCGCGTCATCGGCTGGCGCCAGCAGATGGCCAGTCCCTCGGCGCTGTGGCACCGGGATACCCCGGCCGACCGCCTGTGGACATCCGAAGCCAGCCCCGACGCGCTGCCGGCCGGCCTGGTCGAGAATTTCCGCTCCACCTGGTACGGCCTGGAGAGCGTGCTGCCGCGCGGCCCCATGCGCGGCGGCAGCGATGTCACCAACTGCTTCGTGGTGGAGGGCTTTCTCGACGAAATCGCCAGGGAAATCCGGCGCGACCCGCTCGAACTGCGCCACGAACTGCTGGGCGAACCGCGCAAGCTGGCGCTCCGCGGCGGTGGCACCCTCGACATCGGCCGCCTGCGCGCGGTACTGGACCTGGCCGCCGCGCGCATCGACTGGAAGCGTGGCCGCAACAACGGCCACGGCCTGGGCATCGCCTGCCACGCCGGCTACGGCGGCTACTGCGCGCATGCCTTCGAGGTTTCCGTGCGCGGCGACCGGCTGATCCTGCACCGCGCGGTATGCGCCATCGACGTCGGCCGCGTGGTCAACCCGGCCGGCCTGGAAGCGCAGGCCGCCGGCGGCACCCTGTTCGGCGTCGGCACCGCGCTGGGCCAGGCCATCACGCTGAAGGACGGCCAGGTGCAGGAGCACGATTTCGATGCCTACCCGCTGGCGCGCATGGCGCAATTGCCGCGCAAGGTCGAGGTCTACCCGGTCGCCTCCGACGCCGCGCCCGGCGGCGCCAGCCCCGTGGCCGTGCCCTCGGCCGTGCCGGCCCTGGCCAATGCCGTGCACGCCGCCACCACCGTGCGTATCCGCCGCCTGCCGCTGATGCCGGAGTTGTTGCGGTTGTTGTGAGGCCGGGGCTCGGGATTCGGAATTCGGGGCTCGGGATTCGGGGCTCGGGATTCGGGGCTCGGGATTCGGGGCTCGGGATTCGGGACTCGGGACTCGGGACTCGGGACTCGGGACTCGGGACTCGGGACTCGGGACTCGGG
>CAZBZD010000194.1:0-3658 GCA_964496295.1 uncultured Rhodanobacteraceae bacterium
TGGCCACACGCAACTCTTCGCGCTGAGTTGCGTTGATCAACATGCGTTTCATTGTAGTTGTGTTCCTCGGCTGCGCTGCAGGTGCGTCTCGTGGCGGCGCCGGAAGGGCGGCCTGGCCGGAAACGCGGGTTTGCAGCAGCGGCAATGGGCCGGAGCCTGACTCTGCTCCGGAACGTGTGTCCAGTTGCGCGCGCCTGGCCTGCAAGGTGCCGGGTGGATCGGCAACCGGGGCCGGAAACCGGCCTTGCGGTGCGCCGAAACGCCGCTGTTTCGAAAAACAGCGGACAGGAGTCGACCCGAACCGTTACGATGAAAAAGGTACTGGCGACCGCGGCCCCGCAAGGGTGGCGGCCCCATCCTTGCCGGCGTGACGGCTGGGTTCCATACCCGGTCGTACGTTGCAAGCCGGACGGCTTTGCGCCGGCAAAGTATAACCTTCGTGCACGGATTTGTTCAATGCAATCGGCGACTTCGAAAGACTCGTTCAGCCAGGTTCAACAGCTCGATATCGGCCCCGAGCGAGACGGCCAGCGCGTGGACAATTGCCTGGCCGCCCTGCTCAAGGGCGTGCCGCGGAGCCTGATCCATCGCCTGATCCGCACCGGCCAGGTGCGCGTCGACGGCAAGCGGGTCAAGGCCGACACCCGCCTGGCCGAGGGCGACCGGTTGCGCATCCCGCCGGTACGCACGGCCGAACGCGAACCTGCCGCGCCGCCACGGGCCCGGGCCGCGGACCTGGACCGGCGGGTGATCTTCGAGGACCGGCATTTCCTGGTCATCGACAAGCCTTCCGGCGTGGCCAGCCACGGCGGCAGCGGCGTCCGCCACGGCGCCATCGAACTGATGCGCGCGGCACGGCCGCAGGAGCACCTGGAACTGGTGCACCGGCTGGACCGCGACACCAGCGGCGTGCTGGTCCTGTCGCGTTCGCGCAAGGGCCTGACGGGACTGCAGGCGCTGATCCGCGAGAGCGCCGTGACCAAGCAGTACCTGGCGCTGCTGACCGGCCGTCCGGGGCGACCGAAATTCGACGTCAACGTGCCCCTGCGCAAATTCGTGCGCCAGGGCGGCGAGCGCATGGTGCGGGTGTCCGACGACGGCAAGCCGGCGCTGACCTTCTTCAGGCAGGTCGAGCAGTACCGCGCGGCCACGCTGATGCAGGTCACCCTGGGCACCGGGCGCACCCACCAGATCCGCGTGCACGCCGCGCATGCCGGTCATCCGCTGGCCGGCGACGACAAGTACGGCGACAAGGAAGCCAACCGGCGCCTGCGCAAGCGCGGTCTCGCGCGCCTGTTCCTGCACGCGGCGCGTTTCGAATTCGAACTGGGCGGGCGCAGCTACAGCTTCAGCACGCCGTTGCCGGACGAGCTCAAGGATTTCCTGGACAAGCTCGGGTGAAGCCGAATGACACGGCTTGATGTCCGTTTGCCCTGAGCTCGCCGAAGGACTCGGCGCGAATGATTCGGGCTCACACGGGTAGGGCGGGCACTGCCCGCCGCAAAATTGCCATGATGGCGGGCAGTGCCCGCCCTACTTGATGGCCAGCCTCGATGCTCTCACATGCCGAGCAGGGGCAGCAGGCGTCCGACCGGAGCCATCAACGACAGGGCGCCGGAGGTGCTGCCGGCAACCAGGTCCAGGCCGCCGGCCACGACGGTACCCGCGCTTTCGACCGCGACCAGCGCCATCGACAGCGGCACGCCGAGCTGCGTGGCGACACGCTGCCACACGCGGCCGTTGCGCGAATCCTCGCCACCCTGTTCCGCCTGGATGCGCAGCAGCCACGGCATCGGATCTTCCTTCAGCTGATGGCACATCGCGTCGATGGTGGCGGCCTCGGCCTGGCTGCCGCGGGTACGCCAGTTGCTGACGGTCTGCACCTTGACGCCGAGCCGCATGGCGGCCTGGCGATCCGAGTGCACGCCCAGGGCTTCCTTGTAGCGGTCGAACAGGTGGGTGGTCGTGTTCATGCGTTTACCTTGATAAAAAGTCGTTGCTTCAAGGCTATATATAGCAGCTACAGCCGAGGATGCAACGATCCGGCGGGACCTTCCGCGCGGACTACACGGTTGCGCGTCGGTGACGTACATCACCGTTCCGGCTTTCGTACACCAGAGTGGTGCATTTTCAGTTGACACTTCGATCCGGATTTCTGTAACTTCCCCAGCCTGAGCGCATCCCCGGTATCGGGATGCATGGACATGGACAGGGCGTCACGGGGGTGGCGTCGAGGAAGGGGAGAGTCCGGAATGGCGACGGAACAAGGCCTGTTCCGCCAGGAAGCGATCGACGCCCGCCGCGGCCAGTGGCTCGGCGTCATCCACGTCGCGACGCCGCTGTCGCGCTGGGTCTGGACGGCGCTGGGCGTGGCCCTGGCGGCCGCCATCGTCGCCTTTCTCGTCTTCGGGCATTACACGCGCCGCGACCGGGTCAGCGGCAGGCTGGTGCCCAGCGCCGGGTTGCTCGGCGTCACCGCCGTCCATGCCGGCACCGTCTCCCGCGTCTTCATCCATGCCGGCGACAGCGTGCAGCAGGGCGATCCGCTGCTGGAAATTTCCGGGGAACGGAACAGCGCCACCCTCGGCGGCATGCACGCGGACATCAGTCGCCAACTGCGCCACCAGCGCCAGCGTCTGCAGGAAGACCTGGACCTGCAAAAGCGCAACAGCCGGGCGCAGGCCGACGCGCTCAAGGCCAAGCTGCATTTGCTGCATGCCCAGCAGCAGCAGATTGCCGCCCAGCTTGACCTGCAGAAACAGCAGGCCGCGGCCGCGCAGGCCTTGCTGGAACGCATCCAGCCGCTGCTCGAAAAAGGCTATGTCTCGGCCCTGCGGATCCAGCAGCAGCGCACCGCCGCCCTGCAGGCGCGGGCCCAGCTGAAAACCCTGCATCGCCAGAAACTGGGATTGCGCCAGCAGATCAATGCCACGCGGAAACAGTTGACCCAGTTGCCACTGGACCTGGCCACCCGGACCCACGCCATTGCCAGCAAGATCGACGGCATCGACCAGCAACTGGCACAGAACGAGGCGGCCCGCGCCGTGGTGCTGCGCGCGTCGCAGGATGGCGTGGTGTCGGCCCTGCTGGCCCAGCGCGGCCAGCATGTCGCCGCCGGCCAGTCGCTGGCCTCCATCGTGCCGAAGGGCTCGCGAATGCAGGCGCAACTGCTGGTACCCAGCCGCGCCGTCGGTTTCATCCAGCCGGGCAGCGACGTGGTGCTGCGCTACCAGGCCTATCCCTACCAGAAATTCGGCCAGCAATACGGCCACGTGGCGGACATCTCCCGAAGCGCGCTCAGCCCGGAAGAAGTCGTGGCCCTGACCGGCCAGCGCCCGCAGCAACCCGTGTACCGCGTGCGCGTGGCACTGGACCGCCAGTCCGTCCTGGCCTACGGCAAGCCGCAGGCCCTCAAGCCCGGCATGGCCTTGTCCGCCGACATCCTGATGGACCGGCGCAGCCTGCTCGAATGGGTGTTCGAGCCGCTGTACGGCATGGGCCATCGTCTGCTGGGGCAGGGAGGTACCGGGCATGGCTGACGGCAACACCCGCGTCGCCACCCGGAGCCCGCTCGACGGCCTGCAATGGGGCTGGCGGCGGCGCTTGCCGGTCACGCTGCAGACCGAAGCCGCCGAATGCGGCCTGGCCTGCCTGGCCA
>CAZBZD010000195.1:0-3643 GCA_964496295.1 uncultured Rhodanobacteraceae bacterium
GCGCCGGCGTGATCGGCCTGGAACTGGGCAGCGTGTGGAACCGCCTGGGCAGCGAGGTCACCATCCTCGAAGCCCTGCCCGACTTCCTGCCCGCCGCCGACAAGGACATCGCCAAGGTCGCCGCGCGCGAGTTCAAGAAGCAGGGCCTGGACATCAAGCTGGGCGCCAAGGTTTCCAAGGCCGAGGTCAAGAAGAACAAGGTCGAGATCACCTACGAGGGCAAGGACGGCGAGCAGAAACTCGTCGTCGACAAGCTGCTGGTGGCCGTCGGCCGCCGCGCCTACACCGCCGACCTGCTGGGCGACGATACCGGCGTGAAGACCGACGACCGCGGCCGCATCGAGGTCGACGAGCATTGCTGGACCGGCGTCGACGGCGTCTGGGCCGTGGGCGACTGCGTGCGCGGCGCGATGCTGGCGCACAAGGGCTCCGAGGAAGGCGTCATGGTCGCCGAGCTGATCGCCGGCAAGGCCGGCCACTGCAACTACGACACCATTCCCTACGTCATCTACACCGAGCCGGAAGTGGCCTGGGTCGGCAAGACCGAGCAGCAGTGCAAGGACGAGGGCATCCCGGTCAAGACCGGCAGTTTCCCGTTTTCCGCCAACGGCCGCGCCGTGGCCATGAACGAAGCCGTCGGCCAGGTCAAGGTGATCGCCCATGCCGAGACCGACCGCATCCTCGGCATGCACATGGTCGGCCCGGTGGTGTCCGAAATGGTCCACGAGGGCGTGGTGTCGATGGAGTTCAAGGGCGCCGCCGAGGACTTGGCGCGCATCGTCCACGCGCATCCGGCGTTGTCCGAGGTGGTGCACGAAGCGGCGCTGTCGGTCGACAAGCGTGCCATCCACAAGGCCAACTGACGACAGGCATACAGACAGACAAACCGTAGGAGCGAGCCTGCTCGCGACCAGTGCCCAATGCACCCGATGCACCGGCGAACCCGGTCGCGAGCAGGCTCGCTCCTACATCGTCTGATCCGTCATATCCGCCATGATCGATACCTTCCGCGCCTTCCGCATCCACAACGACGATGACGGTTATCGTGCCGGCATCGAGTCGCTGACGCTGGACGACCTGTCGCCGGGCGAAGTGGTCATCAAGACCGCGTGCTCGTCGGTCAATTACAAGGACGCGCTGGCCGGCACCGGCAAAAGCAAGATCCTCAGGCAGTTCCCGCTGGTCGGCGGCATCGACGTGGCCGGCCACGTGGCCGCTTCCGCCGATCCGGCCTTCCGGGAAGGCGACGCGGTGCTGTGCACGGGTTGCGGCCTGTCCGAAACCCGCGACGGCGGCTATGCCGAATACGCGCGGCTGCCGGCCGAATGGGCGATTCCCCTGCCTGCCGGCCTCACCCTGCACGATGCCATGGTGCTGGGCACCGCCGGGTTCACCGCCGCGCTGGGCCTGTTTCGCATGCTGGAAAACCGGCAGGATCCGGGCATGGGGCCGATCGCCGTGACCGGCGCCACCGGCGGCGTCGGCATGCTGGCCGTGGACATCTTCAGCCGCGCCGGTTTCGAGGTGCATGCCGTCAGCGGCAAGGCCGACCGTTTCGATTTCCTGCGCAGGCTCGGCGCCCGCGAATGTCTCGGCCGCGATGCACTGGACGTCGGCGGCAAACCCATGGCCTCGGCCCGCTTCGGCGGTGCCATGGATGCCGTGGGCGGCGACATGCTGGCCTCCTTGTTGGCCACCACGGTGCCCTGCGGCAACGTTGCCAGTTGCGGCCTGGCCGCCAGCGCCGAACTGCCCACCACGGTGATGCCTTTCATCATCCGTGGCGTCAGCCTGCTGGGCGTGGCCTCGGCCGGCACCGCGCGCGACATCCGCGAAGCCATCTGGCAACATCTGGCCGACGACTGGAAACCGGCGCACCTGGCCGACATCCACACGGGGACAACGACACTCGGGGATTTGCCGCAAGTGTTCGACGCCATGTTGGCGGGCGACTCCTTTGGGCGTACCGTAGTGGTCCCGGATCGGTGAGATTTCCATATCGGGCTTGAAGAAACATCAACAACTACATGTTTCAAAAAGGTTTTTGTTCTTCCTGAAGGAACTGGAAAATTCCGACGGGTCCTCTAGAATCAGTTCTGCAGTCTTTCAAACGGGGAACTTGCAATGGCACGCATCCTGATCGTCGATGATTCACCTTCCCAATTGCTCGGCATCAAGCGCATTGTCGAAAAACTGGGGCACGAAGCCCTGACCGCCGAGGACGGCGCCGCCGGCGTCGAAAAGGCCAAGAGTGAAAAACCCGACCTGATCCTGATGGATGTGGTCATGCCCAACTTGAACGGCTTCCAGGCCACCCGCTCGATCAGCAAGGATGCCGAGACCGCGCACATCCCGATCGTGCTGGTCACCACCAAGGACCAGGACACCGACCGCGTCTGGGGCATGCGCCAGGGCGCCAAGGGCTACGTCACCAAGCCGGTCGACGAAGGCGAGCTTTCCAGGACCATGCAGGAACTGCTGGCATCTTGAGCATCGGCCGCCATCCGTGACGCGAACAACGGGGCTGCATGGCCCCGTTGTCTTGTGGCCGGGCCGTCGGAAACCGGGCGCCGGGCATGGCCTGTGCATGCACGAAGCCTGCACGGCGGCCCGAGCACGCCCTGCTCACCGTCCGGCGTCGCAACGGCTGTCAGCAAGCCGGCCCGGTCTTTCGGCACGTGCGCAGACCGGGCAAGCTCAGCGCCTGTACCCGACGACGGCCGAGGTCGGTGACAAACAGCCGGTCGCCTCGAAGTACCAAGCCGCTGATGTCCTCGAAACGGCCGCTGGCCGTCCGTGCCAGCGGCTCTCCGGTATCCGCCGCGTAGACCACGACGGCATCGCGTCGTCCGTTGGAAACCAGAAGTCGTTCCACCCCGTCACGTCCGCACCAGCGAACCAGATCCCCGATCGCCGGGGCATCGCGTCCGTGCCACGTCCCGGCAACTGGATGGCGGTCGGCTGCGTCCACCTGACCGGGGGAGGATGCCAGATGCCACAACACGACCGCCAAACCGAGCGCCATCGTCCCGAGGAAGCTGCCGATCCACAACGCCGCTGGACGCTTCCCGGGCGACTGGCGCGAAACCATGGTGCCGTTCATGGCGCCATGCTGACTCGCGGACATGACAGCCTCGTGACGTTCTTCATGCAGCCGGATTGCAACGCCTGAATCCGCCGCGGCCCGAAACCAGCAAGCACGACGGCATCAGCCTGGTGCCCGCGCCGGCGTCGACCATGGAACGGGGTCCGGAAGCAACGAAAAGCCCGGCACCTTGCGGTACCGGGCTTTCGTCAAGCGATAACGAGGCAGCCGATCAGGCGTCGGCCTTCTCTTCCTCGGTCACGGCCTTCATGGACAGGCGGATGCGGCCCTGCTTGTCCACTTCCAGCACCTTGACCTTCACCGTCTGGCCTTCCTTGAGGTAGTCGGAGACTTTCTCGACACGCTCGTTGGAGATCTGCGAGACGTGCACCAGGCCGTCCTTGCCCGGCAGGATGGTGACGAAGGCGCCGAAGTCCATCAGCTTGGCGACCTTGCCCTCGTAGATGCGGCCCGGCTCGACGTCGGCCACGATCTGCTCGACGCGGTGCTTGGCGGCATCGGCGGCCTGGCGGTTGACCGAGGCGATGACCACGGTGC
>CAZBZD010000196.1:0-3626 GCA_964496295.1 uncultured Rhodanobacteraceae bacterium
CCGGGTCCCGATCCGCTGAGCCCCGACGAAGCCAGAAACCAACACCATGCCACTGGCCCGCTAATCGCACCGGCCCAGGTCTTCGCCGTCGGCGACGACGACCAGTCCATCTACGGCTGGCGCGGCGCGAAGGTGGAAAACATGCAGCAGTTCCTGCGCGATTTTCCGGGCGCGAAAACCATCCGCCTGGAACAGAACTACCGCTCCACTGCCACCATCCTCAAGGCCGCCAACGCCATCATCGCGCGCAACGGCGGCCGCCTCGGCAAGAACCTGTGGACCGACGGCGGCGACGGCGAGGCGATCGCGCTGTACGCCGCCTACAACGAGCAGGACGAGGCGCGCCACGTCGTCGAACGCATCGACGCGCATATCCGCGACGGCGGCAGTCCGCGCGACTGCGCCATCCTGTACCGCTCCAACGCGCAGTCGCGCAATTTCGAGGAGCAGTTGATCCAGCGCGACATGCCCTACCGCGTGTACGGCGGCCAGCGCTTCTTCGAGCGCGCCGAAATCAAGGACGCGCTGGCCTACCTGCGCCTGACCGCCAATCGCCACGACGACGCGGCCTTCGAGCGCGCCGTCAACACGCCGCCGCGCGGCATCGGCGCGCGCACCATCGACACGTTGCGCCGACGCGCGCGTACGGACCGCTCGTCGATGTGGGAAGCCGCCGTCGCCGAACTGACGGGGAACGACCTGGCGGGGCGGGCGAAGAACGCGGTGAAGGGGTTTGTGGCGCTGATCGACGAGTTGGCACATGCGGTTGCGGGACCCGGGACCCGGGACCCGGGACCCGCAAATAGCGGGGATGCGGCAAGCGCCACACACTCAGGCTCCATCGAAGCCCATGACTCGCACAATACGATACCGTCGCAAGTATCGGGTCCCGGGTCCCGGGTCCCGGGTCCCGATCCACTCACCCTCGACGAACAAGTCGAACACGTCCTCGCCATCACCCGCCTGCGCGACCACTACGAACGCGACAGCCGCGGCAACGGCGAGGCGCGCGTGGAAAACCTGGACGAACTGGTCAACGTCGCCGGCCGCTTCGAGCCCGGTCCCGAGGATGTCGAGGCCGGGCTGTCGGACCTGGCCGCCTTCCTTTCGCACGCGGCACTGGAGGCCGGCGAAGGCCAGGGCCAGGCCGGCGACGACTGCGTGCAGCTGATGACGCTGCACTCGGCCAAGGGCCTGGAATTTCCGCACGTGTTCCTGGTCGGCATGGAAGACGGCCTGTTCCCCAGCCAGCGCGCGGTCGAGGAGGACGGCCGCCTGGAAGAAGAGCGCCG
Source organism: uncultured Rhodanobacteraceae bacterium (assembly GCA_964496295.1). Taxonomy (GTDB): domain Bacteria; phylum Pseudomonadota; class Gammaproteobacteria; order Xanthomonadales; family Rhodanobacteraceae; genus Oleiagrimonas. Next base: position 1,293 of record CAZBZD010000196.1, read on the forward strand.
CCTGGCCTACGTCGGCGTCACCCGCGCGCGCGAAACGCTCACCCTCACCTACGCCGAACAGCGGCGCCTGCACGGCAGCGAGCTGTACTGCCGGCCGTCGCGTTTCCTCGGCGAAATCCCCGAGGGCCTGGTCAACGAAGTGCGCCCGCGCATCAAGGTCAGCCGCCCGGCCTGGACCGGCGCCGCGCACCCCGAGCTGGACGCCATGCCCGCCGGCATCGAGCTGGGCCGGCACGTGCGCCACCCGTCGTTCGGCGACGGCGTGGTGGTCGGCGCCGAGGGCAGCGGCGCGCACACCCGCGTGCAGGTCAATTTCGAGAACGCCGGCAACAAGTGGCTGGTGCTGGCCTACGCCAATCTCACCCCGCTGTAGGCAACGAGCAGGGCGGGCACTGCCCGCCCTGCTCGTCGGGAGGCGAGTGGCCGGGGTGGTCCGTCGAGTCGCTTCCCCATTTCGCGAGGATGCGACGCGAAACCAGCAGGTTCTTGACGGGCAGGACCAGGCTCGACTCGAGCGGCGTCAGCAGCAGCGTGATGACCACCACCTTGGCCAACCCCGCGGTAGGGGCGGTCGGCTCGATGTTGCGGCACGAACGGTCCACCAGCACCGTGTAGAACAGCACGGGCGGGATCGTGACCAGTACCAGCCACAGGGCGGTTGCCATGGTCACGTGGACGGTGTCGGTCGCGGCAAACGCGCACGTCGACATGAAGCAGCCGACATGGAGCAGCCAGGCCTTGAGAAGAAGCGATCGCCTGCGCCGCAGAACCCTGATCACGGTTGATTCCCGCATCGCACCATCCCTCAAAACGGCTCCTGGTCACTGAAGAACCGGCGGCTTCCCGCGATAATACCGCTCATGGGCCAGCGCCAGCATCTCGTGGTCCTCGGGGGTGTCGCCGTAGGCGAAAATGCGCGAGAACTTCTCCAGCGGGTAACGCTCCCGGACCCGCCGGACCTTTTCGGCCCGGACGCATTGGCGACCCAGGTAGCGCCCGGTCAGCCTGCCGCGGCGTTGCTCAAGACACGAACATACGAGTTCGACTTCCTGTGCCTTGCACCAAGGTGCCAGATAAACGCCGAGGCCCCCCGACACGATCACCACCGTGTCGCCGCGCGACTTGTGCCATGCGATGCGCGCCATGACTTCTTCGCGAAGCCGTACCGACAGGAACCGTTCGGCAAACTCGCGGCCGTGCGCTTCCACTTCCGTCGCCGGAATGCGCCAGAAACCGAACAGGCAGATGGCGGCGCGAATGGTCGTCCCGGAAACGATCCCGGCCTTGTAACCGACCATCCATGGCAGAAGCAGGACCTTGCCAAGCAGCAGGCGATGCGGCCGGACGGCCCGGTACATGAAGTCGGGCATCGTTTCGCGGTCCGTGATCGTTCCATCGAAATCGAACAACGCCAGGTCCATTGCCGCGTCTCCGCTACTCGCCCTTCGCCTTCCGTCCCTCATCCGACAAGCGCGGCAAGCCGTGCTCGTCGCGGCGGTCGACCGTCGGCGCGTCGGCCAGGGCCGAACCGGCGTGGCTGCCGGGCAGCGGCTCGACCGGCTCGTGGCGGTACAGGCGCAGGGCGTTGCGGTAGCAGCGCTGCGACATCAGCACATTGTCCTGGCCGGCATAGACCTCGCCCAGGGCCTCCCAGGTGGCGGCATCCGGGGCAATGGCCAGGGCCCGGCCGAGGTACTCGCGCGCCTTGCCCCACACCTCCAGCCGCGCGCTGAGGCGGCCCAGGGTGGACAGCAGCGCCGCGTCGTCGGGATGCCGGTCCAGCCAGCCCTCGGCGCGGCGCAGGCGGGCCTCGACGTCCTCGTCGTCCAGCGCGCCCCAGGTTTCCACCAGCGCCGGCGACCATTGCCGTTTCAGCGCCGCCTCGATCTCGCCCATGGCCGCCATCGACTGGCCGAAATGCGCGGCGCGGCGCGCGTAGGCGTCCACCACCCCGGGCTGGCGCCGTTGCGCCTTGGACAGGGACGACCACAACGCCTTCAGCGCGGCGCCGTCGGCCGTGGCCTCGATGCACGCCACCAGCACGCGCACTTCCAGCGCGGTCTGCGCCTTGGCGTCCAGCGCGCCGCTTTTGCGCAACGGTTCCAGCGCGGCGCGCGCGCGTTCCGGCTCGCCGGCGGCCAGCGCGGCCCTGGCCAGTTCCAGCCAGCCGGCCGGCGCCAGCTTGCCGCTGTCGGCCTGCGGCGTCAGCAGGGCCACGGCCTCGCCGGCCTTGTCCGCGCGGCGCAGCAGGCGCGCACGTTCGCTGCGCGCGGCCAGCGGCACTTCGGCGGTGGCCTGGTCCAGCCATTCCTGCGCGGCCTTGTCGTCGCCGCG
>CAZBZD010000197.1:0-3623 GCA_964496295.1 uncultured Rhodanobacteraceae bacterium
GGGCGAGGCCAGCAATTCGATGTCATCGCCGTTGCGTTGCGCCGGCCAGAAACCAACCACGGCGCGAGCGGTCAGCCATTTCTCCTCGACAATTCGCTTCAGGATATCTTGCGCGTCATCGAACAGTTCGCGTGCCTGCGCGCCCACCACTTCATCGTCGAGAATGGTCGGATACTTGCCGTGCAACTCCCAGGCTTGGAAGAAGGGTGTCCAGTCGATGACCGGCAGCAGCTCGGTCAACGGAATGTCGTCGAATACGCTGATGCCGGGCTTGGTCGGAACCGGTGGCGTGTAGTTGTCGAAAGACGGATGGAAGCCGTTGTCACGAGCTTTGGCCAGCGGGATCGAGCGCTTGCTCTGCTTGCGCTTGCTGTAGCGGTCGCGCACGCTGGCGTAATCCTCGCGAACCTTGTCGAGAAAATTCCGGACATCCTTGCCGACCAGAGATTGCGCGACCCCGACGGCGCGGGATGCGTCCTTGACCCAGACCGTACCCTGCGGATACTTGGGGTCGATCTTCAGTGCGGTATGCGCACGCGACGTGGTGGCACCACCAATCAGCAGCGGGATCTTGAAGTCGCGGCGGGTCATTTCCTCGGCAACGTTGACCATTTCCTCCAGTGATGGCGTGATGAGGCCGGAGACGCCGACAAAATCCGCTTGCTCGGCGATGACCGTGTCGAGAATCTTCTGTGCCGGGACCATGACGCCGAGGTCCACGACCTCGAAGTTGTTGCAGGCCAGCACCACGCCGACGATATTCTTGCCGATGTCGTGCACGTCGCCCTTGACCGTGGCCATGACGATCTTGCCCTTGGCCTGGGTATCCTCGTTGAGGGCCTTCTCCGCCTCGATATAGGGGATCAGGTAGGCCACCGCCTGCTTCATGACCCGCGCCGACTTGACCACCTGGGGCAGGAACATCTTGCCGGCGCCGAACAGGTCGCCGACCACGTTCATGCCGTCCATCAGCGGCCCTTCGATGACTTCCAGGGTCTTGTCGACGGTCTTGCGCACCTCCTCGGTGTCCTCGACCACGAACTGGTCGATGCCGTGCACCAGTGCGTGTTCCAGGCGCCTGGCCACGGGCAGTTCGCGCCAGGCCAGCTTGTCCCCGGTCCCCGGTCCCTGGTCCCCGGTCCCCTGGTATTTGCCGGCGATCTCCATCAGCCGCTCGGTGGCATCGTCGCGGCGGTTCAGCACCACGTCCTCGACGCGCTCGCGCAGCTCCTCGTCGAGCTGGTCGTAGATGGCGAGCTGCCCGGCGTTGACGATGCCCATGTCCATGCCCGCCTTGATGGCGTGGTACAGGAACACGCTGTGGATGGCCTCGCGCACCGGGTTGTTGCCGCGGAAGGAGAACGACACGTTGGACACGCCGCCGGAGATGTGCGCCAGCGGGTAGCGCTCCTTGAGCAATTTCGCCGCCTCGATGAAGTCGACGGCGTTGTTCGCGTGCTCCTCGATGCCGGTGGCGATGGGGAAGATGTTGGAATCGAAGATGATGTCTTCGGGCGGAAAGCCGATCTTTTCGGTCAGCAGCTTGTACGAGCGGTCGCAGATCTCCATGCGCCGCTCCACGCTGTCGGCCTGGCCGTCCTCGTCGAAGGCCATCACCACCGCCGCCGCACCGTAGCGCATCACCTGGCGCGCGTGGTCGAGGAATTCCTCCTCGCCTTCCTTGAGCGAGATCGAGTTGACGATGCCCTTGCCCTGCAGGCAGCGCAGGCCGGCCTCGATGACGCTCCACTTGGACGAGTCGATCATCACCGGCACGCGCGCGATGTCCGGTTCGGCGGCGATCAGGCGCAGGAACTTCACCATGCAGGCTTCGGAATCGAGCAGGCCCTCGTCCATGTTGACGTCGATCACCTGCGCGCCGTTCTCGACCTGCTGGCGCGCCACTTCCACGGCCTCGTCGAAACGCTCCTCCTTGATCAGGCGCTTGAACTTCGCCGAGCCGGTGACGTTGGTGCGTTCGCCGACGTTGATGAACAACGTGTCCTCGGTGATGACCAGTGGCTCGAGGCCGGAAAGGGTGGTGTGGTGGGTCATGGGGTGAACGTCTCGATAAGTGGTTGCGCAGGGCGGGCACTGCCCGCCGTTTGTCGCCTGATGGCGGGCAGTGCCCGCCCTACGCGGCTTCGGCCGGAGGCCGAGGTTGTTTGCGCGGCGGGTGTCTGGACACGGCTTCGGCGATGGCCTCGATGTGCTCGGGCGTGGTGCCGCAACAGCCGCCGACCATGTTCACCAGCCCGGCCTGCGCGAACTCGCCGAGCACGCCGGACATGTGTTCCGGCGTCTCGTCGTATTCGGCCAGCGCGTTGGGCAGGCCGGCGTTGGGATGCGTGCTGATGCGGCATTCGGCGATGCCGGCCAGCGCCTGGATGTGCGGGCGCAGGTCGTCGGCGCCGAGCGCGCAGTTGAGGCCGATCGACAACGGCCGCGCATGCTTGAGCGAGTAGTAGAACGCCTCGGCGGTCTGCCCGGACAAGGTACGCCCGGACTTGTCGGTGATGGTGCCGGAGATCATGACCGGCAGGCGCGCGCCGAGGTGCGCGAACACGCCGTCGACGGCATACAGCGCCGCCTTGGCGTTGAGCGTGTCGAAGATCGTCTCGACCATGATGACGTCGGCGCCGCCGGCGACCAGGCCTTCGGTCGCCTCGCTGTAGTTGTCCACCAGCTCCTGGAAATCCACGTTGCGGAAGCCGGGATCGTTGACGTCCGGCGAGATCGACGCCGTGCGGCTGGTCGGCCCGATCACGCCGATGGCGAAGCGCGGCCGCGAGGGGTCGCGCTTTTCGGCAGCGGCGCAGGCCGCGCGGGCCAGGCGCGCGCCTTCCTCGTTGAGCTCGCGCGCCAGGTGCTCCAGCTTGTAGTCGGACTGCGACAGGCGCGTGGCGTTGAAGGTGTTGGTTTCCACCATGTCCGCGCCGGCATCCAGGTACGCGGCGTGGATGTCGCGGATGATGTCGGGCCGGGTCAGCGAGAGCAGGTCGTTGTCGCCCTTGAGGTCGTGTTCGCAGCCGTCGTCGTGGACATGCGCGTGCGCGTGCTGGTGGTCGCAGCCATGCGCGAAGCGTTCGCCGCGGAAACCGGCTTCGTCCAGGCGGTGCGCCTGCAGCATGGTGCCCATCGCGCCGTCCAGGACCAGGATGCGCTGGTCCAGCGCGTCCAGCAGTTTCTGCGTGCGTTCGGGATTGTGCCAGGGGAGGGTGTGGGTGGTGGTCATGATCGGTCGGTTAAAGGGTTGAGTTCCTCACCATCATTCCGGTGAAGGCGGCAAGTTGCAGGGAAACAGTTCATCGGAGTCCGTTCGCCCTGATGCTTCGACAGGCCCGGCACGGGGTACGCTCCGCGTATCGAAGGGCGGTCTTCGAGTATCCCGCGCCGTTCATGCTTCGATGCCTCGCCATGAACGGCGGAGGGCCACGGAGGATTCCCGTTCACCCCGGCTTGCGCGCCAGCAGGCACAGCACTTCGAAATTGGGCGGCTTGCGCTCGCGCGAGATCACCGCGCACTGCGCCACTTCCAGCCCGGCCTTGCGCGCCAGCCCGGCCAGCTCGTCGCGGCGAAAGCCCATGTTGCGGTGGTCGAACGGTGCCACCGCGGTCTTGTG
>CAZBZD010000198.1:0-3616 GCA_964496295.1 uncultured Rhodanobacteraceae bacterium
GTGAACATCAGCAGCACCACGCCCAGGTTCGAGATGTCGTTGATGGTGCGCGGGTCGTCCACCAGCACCCCGGGCGTGTGCGGCCCGATCAGGATGCCGGCCAGGATGTAGCCCAGCAGCACCGGCTGGCGCAGCCGGTGGAACACCAGCGTGGTCAGCCCGGCCACGATCATCACGATGGCCAGATCGCTCACGAATCCGATCTCGTGCATGTGCTGCTCCTTGTTGGACCTTTACAGTATGCCTTGCGCGTTGTCGGCCGGTCACGCCGGAACTTGCGGAAATTTCACCCGGCCGGGCGAAAAAGGCTTGACGTTGTCGTCCCGCCTCACTACTCTTTCGCGCTTCCGGTGACGGGGCCATAGCTCAGCTGGGAGAGCGCCTGCATGGCATGCAGGAGGTCGGCGGTTCGATCCCGCCTGGCTCCACCAACCTCGTCCCCATCGTCTAGAGGCCTAGGACACAACCCTTTCACGGTTGCGACAGGGGTTCGAATCCCCTTGGGGACGCCATCTCTTCGGGGAGACCGGAAACACAATGCGGAGCGGTAGTTCAGCTGGTTAGAATGCTGGCCTGTCACGCCGGAGGTCGCGGGTTCGAGTCCCGTCCGCTCCGCCACTATTCAAGCAAGAAGCCCGCCTCGCGCGGGCTTTTTGTTGTCTTGGTGATGCTCTGCCTTTCAGTCGCGCCACTTCGCAGGTAGGGCGGGCACTGCCCGCCATGGAAGCTTCGTGTACCGGCCAGCCATGTTCGGCGGGCAGTGCCCGCCCTACGCGTCATGCGCGGAAGCGTTCCAGGGTGCCGATGGAGTGGCCCTGTTCGGCCAGGTATTCCAGCCAGCGGTTGAGGAAGCTGTTCATCTGCAGGCGGTGCTGCATCACGGTGCTGGCATGCGGGAACGGCCCGAGCACGTGCCACAGGTGGCGGCCGGGATGGCAATGCATCGCCTCGGCCACGTGGGCGTCGGTGTACATGCGCAGTTGCGCGGACGGCGACGGGTGCCCGGTTTCGGCATCGGTGAAGCCGTAGCTGAGGCTCAATTCCAGCGTATAGGGGTGGTGCTCCTGCACGATCAGGTGCACGTCCAGGCCGTCGTCCATGTCCGAGACGTAATGCCCGCACGGCAGGCGCTGGGGCGCGAACAGGCGCGCCAGGCGATGGTAGTTTTCCGCGTACAGGCCCATCAGGAACTCGAAACGATCGGGCAGCACGGCTTGGGGCGAGTCGAGTACGGCACTCATGGGGTGATGCTAGCAAATCGGGGCTCGGGATTCGGGACTCGGGCAGCACGGGCCGTGCCCGTCCCGCACGTTTCAGGCCATGACGGGACAGACAAAGACCTGCGCCGGAGCGACAAAAAGCATCCCTCGTCCCTCGTTCAGAACATGTTCTTCTCGATGCCGAAGTAATCGAGCAACTTGCTGGCGATTTCCTCGATGGAGGTGTGCGTGGTGCTGATGCAGGGGATGTTTTCCATGCGGTACAGCCGGTCGGCCTGCTTGAGCTCGTGGCGGCATTGCTCCAGCGAGGCGTAACGACTGTCCGGGCGGCGCTCGGTGCGGATCTGCGACAGGCGCTCGGCATCGATGGTCAGGCCGTACAGGCGGTCCCGGTACGGCTGCAGGCGCGCCGGCAGCTCCAGCTTGTCCAGGTCGTCCTCGGTCAGCGGGTAATTGGCCGCGCGCACGCCGTATTGCAGCGCCATGTACAGGCAGGTGGGCGTCTTGCCCGAACGCGACACGCCGATCAGCACGATGTCGGCATCCTCGTAATCGACATTCATCCCGTCATCGTGCGCCAGCGTGTAGTTGGTGGCATTGATGCGGCCTTCGTACTTGGCGTAGTCGACCAGGCCGTGCGAGCGGTTGACGGCACCGGAACGCTTGATGCCCAGCTCGCTCTCCAGGGTGCCGACAAAGGGGGCGAACACGTCCAGCATCAGCGCGCCGCTGTCGGCCACGATGTTGCTCAGGGCGCGATCGGCCAGCGTGTTGACCACGATCGGCTTCTGCCCGCTCCTTGCGTAATGCGTCTTGATCCGCAGCGCGGCGGCGGCCGCCTTGTCGGCGTCGTTCACGAACGGCAGGCGGTGGGTGTCGAAATGCACGGCGTCGAACTGGGCCAGGATGCTGTGCCCGATGGTTTCGGCGGTGATGCCGGTGGAGTCGGAAACGAAAAAGACCGTCTTGCGCATGAACCCGGTTCCTCGGATGGTCAGGGGAGTCTAGCTCACGACGGGCCTGCCGCCGGCTGAAGCATTTGCCGCATCCGCCTTGTCTGGCCTTCGCGCTCGGGCGACAATACCAGTCCTTTGACCGCGGCTTGCCGCCTCGCCATCTGATGGAGACCACCTTGAGCGACCTGGTGCTTTGGCTTGATGCCCTGCGCATGACCGACCTTGCAAAAGTCGGCGGAAAGAACGCCTCCCTGGGAGAAATGATCGGCAACCTCGGCAAGCTCGGCGTCTCGGTGCCGGGCGGCTTCGCCACCACCGCCGACGCCTACCAGACCTATCTCGAAAAGAGCGGCCTGGCCAAGCGCATCCAGAAACGCCTGGAAACGCTGGACGTGGAAGACGTCGACGCCCTGACCGCCGCCGGCAAGGAAATCCGCGGCTGGATCATCGACACCGCCCTGCCCGCCGATCTCGAGCAGGCCATCCGCGAGGCCTACGCCAAGTTGTGCAAGGACGCCGGCGCCGAGGACATCTCGGTGGCCGTGCGCTCCTCGGCCACCGCCGAGGACCTGCCCGACGCCAGCTTCGCCGGCCAGCAGGAAACCTTCCTCAACGTGACCGGCACGGGCAACGTGCTGCTCAAGGTCAAGGAAGTGTTCGCCTCGCTGTACAACGACCGCGCCATCGCCTACCGCGTGCACCACGGCTTCAAGCACGAGGACGTGTTCCTGTCCGCCGGCGTGCAGCTGATGGTGCGCTCGGACATCGGCGCCTCCGGCGTGCTGTTCACCCTGGACACCGAATCGGGCTTCCGCGACGTGGTCTTCGTCACCGGCAGCTACGGCCTCGGCGAAATGGTCGTGCAAGGCGCGGTCAACCCGGACGAGTTCTACGTGTTCAAGCCGACCCTGCGCGACGGCAAGCCCGCCGTGCTGCGCCGCCAGCTCGGCTCCAAGCAGCAGCGCATGGTCTATTCGGACCAGCCCGGCGAAATGGTGCGCGTGGAAGACACGCCCGACGAACTGCGCCGCACCTTCTGCATCACCCGTGACGAGGTGGAGGAACTGGCGCGCCAGGCCCTGACCATCGAGAAGCACTACGAGCGCCCGATGGACATCGAGTGGGCGAAGGACGGCAACACCGGCAAGCTCTACATCGTCCAGGCCCGCCCGGAAACCGTGAAATCGCGCGCCCACGCCACCCAGCGCGAACGTTTCCAGCTCAACGAGAAAGGCAAGGTGCTGGCCGAAGGTCGTTCCATCGGCCAGAAGATCGGCGCAGGCTCGGCCCGCGTGGTCAAGTCGCTGGACCACATGAACACCTTCAAGGAAGGCGACGTGCTGGTCGCCGACATGACCGACCCCGACTGGGAGCCGATCATGAAACGCGCCTCGGCCATCGTCACCAACCGCGGCGGCCGCACCTGCCACGCCGCCATCA
>CAZBZD010000199.1:0-3612 GCA_964496295.1 uncultured Rhodanobacteraceae bacterium
CGTTGCGGCCGACCTCGTGCGCCAGCGCCGCCACGTTGGCGTCGTCCACGCACAATACGGCCAGGCCGTAGAACGGCAGGCGGTGCAGGAAGTCGGCGAAGGCCTGCTTCACCTGGGCGAAATCGCCGCCGTAGTTTTCCAGGTGGTCGGCATCGATGTTGGTCACCGCCGCGATCACCGGCGACAGCAGCAGGAACGAGCCGTCGGACTCGTCGGCCTCGGCGACCAGGTATTCGCCCTCGCCCAGGCGCGCATTGGCGCCGGCCGAGTTGAGGCGGCCGCCGATGACGAAGGTGGGGTCGTAGCCGGCCTCGGCCAGCACGCTGGCGGCCAGGCTGGTGGTGGTGGTCTTGCCGTGGGTGCCGGCGATGGCGATGCCGCGGCGGAAGCGCATCAGCTCGCCCAGCATCTCGGCACGCGGCACGACCGGAATGCGTTGCCCGCGCGCCGCCACCAATTCGGGGTTGTCGGCCTTGATCGCGCTGGACGTCACGACCACGTCGGCGCCCTCGACATGCTCCGCCGCGTGGCCTTCGAACACTTCCACGCCCAGTGCCTGCAAATGCCGGGTCGTCGGAGAATTCGCACGATCCGACCCGGACACCGCATAACCCAGGTTGTGCAGCACCTCGGCAATGCCGCTCATGCCGACGCCGCCGATGCCGATGAAATGCACGCGGCGGAACACCGACATGATGTCCTCGTGCGCGGCCAGTCGCTTCATGGGGCTCATGCCGTCACCTCCAGGCAACGCGCGGCGATGGTCTGCGCCGCTTCGGGCCTGGCCAGGGTGCGCGCGGCCTCGGCCATGGCGAGCAGGCCGTCGCGCCCGGACAGAAGTTCGGACAAGTGTCTGCCCAGCGTGTCGCCCTGCATGTCGCGCTCCTGCACGATGCGCGCGGCGCCGGCCTCGACCAGGGCTTCGGCGTTGCGGGTCTGGTGGTCGTCCACCGCGTGGGGAAACGGCACCAGCAAGGCGCCGAGGCCGGCCGCGGCAAGCTCGGCCACGGTCAGCGCGCCGGCGCGGCATACCACCAGGTCGGCCCAGGCGTAAGCCGCGGCCATGTCGTCGATGAAAGGTTCGATGCGCGCGTCCACGCCGGCATCGGCATAGGCCGCGCGGGCCTCGTCCTCGCCGCGCCTGCCGCACTGGTGCCGGACTTCGGGACGCGCTTCGTTTGCCAGACTGGCCAAGGCCTGCGGCACGCGCTGGTTGAGCGCGCGTGCACCGAGGCTGCCGCCGAGCACCAGCAGGCGCAGGCGTCCCGTGCGACCGGCAAAGCGTTGCGCGGGCGCCGGCAAGGCGGCGATGTCCGCGCGCACCGGGTTGCCCACCCACTCGGCATGCAGCGACGGGGCGAAAGCGTCGGCGAAACCGGCCATCACCTTGCGCGCCAGCTTTGCCAGCCAGGCATTGGTCACGCCGGGCACGCGGTTCTGCTCGTGCACCAGCAGCGGGCGCCGCAGCAGCCAGGCCGCGAGCCCGCCCGGGCCGGCGGCAAAACCGCCCATCGACAGCACGCTGCCCGGATCGACCCGGCGCAGGATGCCGATCGCCGCCCACATCGCCCGCATCAGCTTGAACGGGCCCAGCAGGCGTGTCGCAAGCCCCTTGCCGCGCAAGCCGCCCACGGCGACCGTGTGCATCGGGATCTCGTGTTTCGGCACCAGCGTGGTTTCCATGCCACCGCGGGCACCCAGCCACGCCACCGGCACGCCGCGCGAGCGCAGTGCTTCGGCCACGGCCAGGCCGGGGAAGATGTGGCCGCCGGTGCCGCCGGCCATGATGAGGATGGGCTGCGGGGACCGGGGGCCGGGGACCGGGGACCGGGGGGAATGCCGAGCATCGTCGTCCGCATGCCGCACCATCCCCACACGGGTTCCCGCTGCGCCAAACGCCACAGCACGGGAAACACCACTCCCGGTCCCCGGTCCCCGGTCCCCGGTCCCCAGCACGTTCATGCCGACACCTCCTCGTCCGCCGTGGCCCTGTGCCGGACCGCCATGCGCCGCGTGTCCTCGGCACGGTTGACCTCGTAGGTGGCGCGCAGCAGCACGCCGAGCATGATGCAGGTCATCAGCACGCTGGAGCCGCCGGAACTGATCAGCGGCAGGGTCAGGCCCTTGGTCGGCAGCACGCCCAGGTTGACGCCGATCGAGACCAGCGCCTGCAGCCCGATCATCAGCGAAATGCCGAAGGCCACGTAGCCGGCGAAACGCTGGCCCACCTCGACGCCCCGGATGCCGGTCGCCAGGCCGCGCCACACCAGCAGCCCGAACAACAACACCACCAGCACGATGCCGGCCAGGCCCAGTTCCTCGCCGATCACCGCGAGGATGAAGTCGGTGTGCGCCTCGGGCAGGTAGAACAGCTTCTGCACGCTGCCGCCCAGGCCGACGCCGAACCATTCGCCGCGGCCGATGGCGATCAGCGCCTGGACCAGCTGGAAACCGTTGTCGAACGGGTCCTTCCACGGGTTCAGGAACGAGGTCAGGCGCTCGACGCGGTAGTCCTTGCTGGTCGCCACCCACGCGGCGACCGGCACCAGCGGCAGGCCCATGTAAAGCAGGTAGCGCATGCGCGCGCCGCCGAGCCAGATCATGCCCACGGTGACGGCCAGGATCAGCGCGGCCGAGCCGAAGTCGGGCTGCGCCAGCAGCAGCACGGACACCAGCAGGGCCACGCCCAGCGGCTTGAAGGCGCCGAAGAACTTCGTTTCCACGCCCTCGCGGTGGCGCACCAGGTAGCTGGCCAGGTACACGATCATGATCAGCTTCACCGCTTCCACCGGCTGGAAACTCAGCGGCCCCATGTCCAGCCACCGCCGCGCGCCGTTGATGCGCATGCCGATGCCGGGCAGGAACACCGCCACCAGCAGGCCGAAGCCGGCCGCCATCCAGATGAAGTGGTGCTTCTCCACGAACTTCAATTCCACCCGCGCGGCGATGGCCGCCAGGGTGATGCCCAGCGCCAGGTACATCAGGTGGCGCTTGAGATAATGGAATTCGCCGATGTGCTCGCCCGCCGCCACGGCAATCGAGCTGGACGCCACCATCACCACGCCGAGGCTGGCCAGGGCGATGGCGCTGAGCAGCAGCGTGGTGTCGTAGCGCCCCTTCGGCCCCTGCCGGCGACGGCGGGCCTGGGTCGGCTGGAGGACGTCAAGGACGAGCATGGCGACCTCCTGTTTTTATTTCGGGACCCGGGACCCGGGACCCGGGACCCGTACAACTGGCGGGAATGCCGTTTTTGGTACCACGCAGAACCTGACGTGCAACGACGGTCTTCCTGAAAAGAACGGCATGCACCTGAAACGTCGGAGTCAGGCAGCCACCCGTTACCACGGAACGGCAAGACCCCGCAGCCTCCAAGCATTGCGGGACCCGGGACCCGGGACCCGTACAACTGGCGGGAATGCCGTTTTTGGTACCACGCAGAACCTGACGTGCAACGACGGTCTTCCTGAAAAGAACGGCATGCACCTGAAACGTCGGAGTCAGGCAGCCACCCGTTACCACGGAACGGCAAGACCCCGCAGCCTCCAAGCATTGCGGGTCCCGGGACCCGGGGCCCGTACAACTGGCGGGAATGCCGTTTTTGGTACCACGCAG
>CAZBZD010000200.1:0-3603 GCA_964496295.1 uncultured Rhodanobacteraceae bacterium
ATTCGGTCTGCTTCTGGCGGATTTCCTGCACGCGGTTTTCGCCGAAGCGGGTCAGGCCCAGCGCCATGGCCTCGCGGATGCGGTCCACACCGAAGGTCTTGCTGACCGGAAGAATCGTCACCGCGCCCGGATCACGGCCCGCCTTGCGGCAGGCCGCGTCCACGCGCTCGCGCAGCATCTGCCAGCGCCGCGCCAGGGTGCCGTCGTCCATGGCCTTATCCGGCGTTGCGCTCGCCATGCCTGGCCAGCACTTCGGCCACGACCATGGTCACGCGCTTGCCGGTGGGAATGTGCAGGAATTCGTTTGGGCCGTGCGCGTTGGAATGCGGGCCGAGCACGCCGGTGATCAGGAACTGGGCCTCGGGGAATTTCTCGCCGAGCATGCCCATGAACGGGATCGAGCCGCCCTCGCCCATGTAGGCGCACGGCTTGCCGTAGTAGTTTTCCGAGGCCCGCGACACGGCATCGGCCAGCCACGGCGACAGCGGCGGCGCGTTCCAGCCGCTGCCGTCCTTCTCCAGGTCGACGCTGACCCTGGCGCCGTACGGCGGGTCCTTCTCCAGCAGCTCCTTGACGAAGTCGCCGGCCTTCTCGCCATCCAGCGTCGGCGGCAGGCGCAGGCTGAGCTTGACCGAGGTCGACGGGCGCAGCACGTTGCCGGCGTTGTCCAGCGACGGCAGGCCGTCGATGCCGGTGATGGCCAGCTGCGCGCGCCAGGTGCGGCTCAGGATCAGGTCGACCTTGTCGTCGCTGGCCGGGCGCATGCCCTCGACCCACGGGAACTTGCTGTAGACCTCCTCGCCCAGGATTTCGGCGCACTGCCTGGCCTGTTCGACGCGCTCGGCCGGCACCTCGACCTTGAGCTCGTCGGGCAGGATTTCGCCGGTGGCTTCGTCTTCCAGGCGCGACAGCACCTGGCGCAGCACGCGGAAGCTGTCCGGCACCACGCCGGAGGCGTCGCCCGAGTGCACGCCTTCGGTCAGCACCTCGACCTTGAGGTCGCCGCCCATCATGCCGCGCAGCGAGGTGGTCAGCCACAACTGCTCGTAATTGGCACAGCCCGAATCCAGGCACACCACCAGCGACGGGCTGCCGATGCGCTCGGCCAGATGGTCGACGTAGTGCGGCAGGTCGTAGCTGCCCGATTCCTCGCAGGCCTCGATCAGGATCACGCAGCGCGCGTGCGGCACGCCCTGGTCGTGCAATGCCAGCAGCGAGGTCAGCGAGCCGAAGATGGCGTAGCCGTCGTCGGCGCCACCGCGGCCGTACAGCTTGTCGCCCTCGATGACCGGCTTCCACGGCCCCAGGTCCTCGCGCCAGCCGGTCATTTCCGGCTGCTTGTCGAGGTGGCCGTAGAGCACCACGGTGTCGTCCACCTCCCCCGGCACCTCGATGAAGATCAGCGGCGTGCGGCCTTCCAGGCGCACCACTTCCAGGGTCGCGCCGGGCAGTTTTTCCAGCTTCGGACGCGCCCAGTCGCACATCAATTCGACCGCCTGGTCCATGTAGCCGTGCTCGACCCACTGGGCGTCGTACAGCGGCGACTTGTTGGGAATCCTGATGTACTCGACCAGTTGCGGAACGATCTCCTCGTCCCACACGCCCTCGACAAAGGACCGGATCCTGGCGTTGTCCATGAGCAGCCTCGTCTCGCAGTGGAAAGACGACCATTCTAGCAGCCCGCCCGCCGGCCCCGGACGACAGGGACGTCGGCCCGTTCACACGCCCCGCCGCCGCCGGCGCCCACAAACCGGCACGGCGACTGCCGGCTGTGGCGCCCGGACACCTTGGCGACACTGTCCGGGCGGTGCACGACGCGCCGCATCACATCCATATCGGGAGAAACGCATGTCTCGCAAAACGACCACCTCGATCCTGGCCCTGCTTGCCGGCCTGGCCTTCAGCCTGACGGCCCTTGCCGCCACGCCGGTCAACGTCAACAAGGCCGATGCCGCCACCATCGCCAAGGCCCTCGACGGCGTGGGCATGGCCAAGGCCCGGGCCATCGTCGACTACCGCAAGGCCCACGGCCCGTTCAAAAGCGTCCAGGACCTGGCCAAGGTCAAGGGCATCGGCAAGGCCACGCTGAGCCACAACCGGGGCGACATCCTGCTCCATGGCAGCCACAAGACCGCCAGCCGGCACGCCAGCGACAAGGATGCCACGCACTGATGGCGACACGGCCGGCCACGCCCCGGGCCGGCCATGCCCCTGCAACGCGTGAAAATGTCGCGGCGGGCAGCCGCCGGCCACGCGGGTCTTCCGCCGCAACCCCGCACGGACACCCGCCCTGGCCCGGAATGACGGCACGGCGACGACCGGCCACCGGGAACCTTCCGGCCCTGGTTGCAAAAACAAGGGTTTATCGCACTCCCCATCAATGCGACAATGCGCGTTCCAAGTGGGAATCCATGCATCGCCCGGTCCATCCGGGCGATGCCTTTTGCACCATGTCCGACATCCCCCAGATCGAAACCTCGCGCCTGCGCCTGACCGGCTTCACCGAACGGCATTTCGACCGTTACGCGGCCATGCTGTCCGACCCGACCTGCACCCGCTGGATCGGTGACGGTCATGCCCTCGACCGCATGAATGCCTGGCGCTCCATGGCCATGCTGCTGGGCCACTGGCAATTGCGCGGCTTCGGCATGTGGGCGCTGGAGGACCTCCGTGACGGGGCCTTCGTCGGCCGCGTCGGCCTGATGTGTCCCGAGGGCTGGCCCGACATCGAGCTGGGCTGGATGCTGAGCCCCGACCAGCGCCACCGCGGTTATGCCACCGAAGCCAGCGAGGCGGCGCTCGCGTTCGCCTGGCACCGGCTGCACCTGCCGCGCGTGATCAGCCTGATCCGCCACGACAACGACAGCGCCCGGCGCGTGGCCGAACGCCTGGGCGGCAAGTGCATCACCGAAAAACCCTTCCTCGGCGCTCCCGCCGGGGTGTACGTGTACTATCCGCCGGCCGCCTGACGCCCATGGACATGCTGCAAGCCGTTCCCTCCCGCCGGTTCCGCGAACAAGCCTGGGCCAACGGCAACGGCCGCACCACGGAGCTGGCTGCCGGCCCCGACCGCGATCGCTGGCAGTGGCGCATTTCGCTGGCCCGCATCGATGCCGACGGGCCCTTCTCCGTCCTGCCCGGCGTGCGCCGCCTGCTGGCACCGCTGGACGGCGGCCTCGAACTGCATTTCGACGACGGCGAACGGCTGTGCGCGGGGCGCCTGCAGGTGATGCGCTTCGACGGCGGCCGCGCCCTCACCTGCCATTCGCCCGACGGGCCGGGCCGCGATTTCAACCTGATGCTGCGCGACGGCGTGGACGGCGACCTGGTCGTACGTCCCCTGCTGGGTTCGATGGTGTGGCTGCCGCGCGCGGACACGCGCTGGTTCGCCTACCTGCTGAGCGGGCACGCCGAGGTGGGCGTCGGCGACGAAAAATTGCTGCTCGAAGCCGGTCGAGCCGCATGGATCCGGCCCGGGAGCGGCATGCGCGTCCTGGTCGAGGGTGGCGGCGAGATCGCCCTGGTGCGGTTGACCCTGCCACCGGCGTAACCCGCGCACGCCCACAAACCCCTGTGGGGGATCTCGAAAAACCACCGATCATG
>CAZBZD010000201.1:0-3592 GCA_964496295.1 uncultured Rhodanobacteraceae bacterium
CCCGAGATTCCCGAGATTCCCGAGATTCCCGAGATTCCCGAGATTCCCGAGATTCCCGAGATCCCGGGCCCCGGGTCCCGAGCCCCGAGCCCCGAGCCCCGAATCAGGACCGCATGCCCACCCCGCGCCCGAGCAGCCAGATGCCGAAGCCGCCGAACCCGACCAGGAACAGCACCATCACCGCGTAGGCCACCCAGATGTGGATGTCGCTGATGCCCAGCACGCCGTAGCGGAAGGCGTTGACCATGTACAGGATGGGGTCGGCCAGCGACAGCGTGTGCCACGGCTCGCCGATGTCCTTGATCGAGTAGAACACGCCGCCGAGGTAGGTCAGCGGCGTCAGCACGAAACTGGGGATGATGGCGATGTCGTCGAATTTCCTGGCGAACACCGCGTTGACGAAGCCGGCCAGCGCGAACACCGCCGAGGTCAGCATGGCCGTGGTCAGCATGATCAGCGGGTGGGCGATGTCCAGGTGCGTGAACAGCAGCGCGATCAGCAGCACCACCGTGCCGACGCACAGGCCGCGCAGCATGCCGCCGGCGATGTAGCCGGTGAGGATCACCCAGTTGGGCATCGGCGAAACCAGCATCTCCTCCACGTAGTGCCCGAACTTGGCGCCGAAGAACGAACTGGTGAGGTTGCTGTAGCTGTTGGTGATGATGCTCATCAGCACCAGGCCCGGCACGATGTACTGCATGTAGGTGAAGCCGCCCTCGACGATGCCGATCTTGCTGCCGACCACCTTGCCGAAGATGATGAAGTACAGCGTCATCGTGATCGCCGGCGGGATCAGCGTCTGCGTCCAGATGCGCGCGATGCGCATCACCTCGCGGCGCACGATGGTGCCCAGGGCGACGAAATTCGTGGTGGTCGTCATGCGGCTTCTGCCTTGCCGTTGTCGATCAGGCGCACGAACAACTCTTCCAGCCGATTGGCCTTGTTGCGCATGGACCGGACCTTGATGTCATGGTTCGAAAGGGTGGCGAACAGCGAGTTGAGGTCGTGCCCGTGCGACATTTCCGCTTCCAGCGTGTGCGCGTCGACGCGGCGCAGGATCACGCCGGGCGTCTCGGGCAGCGCGGCCGGCAGCTCGCCGCCGGTGTCGAGCACGAAGGTTTCCACGTCCAGCTTGGACAGCAGCCGCTTCATCGAGGTGTTTTCCACGATGCTGCCGTGGTCGATGATGGCGATGTTGCGGCACAGCGACTCGGCTTCCTCCAGGTAGTGCGTGGTCAGGATCACCGTGGTGCCGGCGGCGTTGATGCCTGAGATGAACTGCCACATCGAGCGGCGGATCTCGATGTCCACGCCGGCCGTGGGTTCGTCCAGGATCAAGAGCCTGGGCTCGTTCATCATCGCGCGCGCGATCATCAGGCGCCGCTTCATGCCGCCCGAGAGCATGCGTGCCGGCTGGAACGCCTTGTCCCACAGGCGCAGTTCCTTCAGGTACTTCTCGGCACGCCGGCGCGCTTCCTCGCGCGCGATGCCGTAGAAGCCGGCCACGTTGACGCAGATGTCGTACGGCTTCTCGAACTGGTTGAAGTTGATTTCCTGCGGCACCAGGCCGATCAGGCGCATCGCCGCCATGCGGTCGGCGTGGATCGACACGCCGAACACGCGCGCGTCGCCGCCGCTGGCGTTGACCAGCGAACTGACGATGCCGATCAGCGTGGACTTGCCGGCGCCGTTGGGGCCGAGCAGGGCGAAGAAGTCGCCCGGCATGACGCTGAGCGAGACGCCCTTGAGCGCTTCGGTGCCGTTGGCGTACACCTTGCGCAGGTGGTCGATGGCAAGTGCGGGAGTGGCGGACATGGAAAATCCTGGTCAATCGATATATTCCGCTCGCCCTGAGCCCTTCGGCAGGCTCTGGACAGGCTTCGGCCCGCGGGGTCGAAGTCGGGGGCCCTTCGACTCCGCTTGCTGCGCAAGCTGCGCTCAGGGCGAACGGTGGAATGGAAGACATGGGGAGTCAAGCGAACCCGAGGCTTTCGCCGCGCCAGGCCGGGAATGGGCAACATGTGCACAAAGTGCCGCAGTTTCAACCATCCGGGCTGGCACTTATCATAACCGCCTCTTGCGGCCGCGGGCCGCATGTCCCACGAGATAGAGCGTTTCCATGGTTGAACACTTCCAGCTGCGCCTCGTCGACAGCTTCATGCTGGCGCCGACCGTGCGCCACCTGGTCTTCGAGCGCGCCGACGGCAAGCCGCTGGCCTTCACGCCGGGGCAGTTCCTGCAGGTCCACTTCCATTACGACGACGGCAAGCCGACCAAGCGCAGCTACTCGGTCGCCACCGTGGGCGGCGAGGACGACAGCGAGGTCGCGCGCGTGGAAATCGCCGTCAGCTACGTCGAGGGCGGCGCCGCCACCAAGCTGCTCGGCAACCTGCAGCAGGGCGAACAGATCGAGGCCAGCGGCCCCTACGGCCGTTTCTGCCTGATGGACGGCGACGAGAACCGGCGCTACATCCTGATCGCCACCGGCACCGGCGTCACGCCCTATCGCGCCATGCAGCCGCGCATCGAAAAGCTGATGCGCGAGCGCGGTTGCGAGTTCGTGCTGCTGTACGGCGCGCGCAACGAGACCGAGCTGCTCTACGGCGAGGAATTCGAGGCCTTCGCGCGCGCGCACGAAAACTTCAGCTTCCACCCCTGCCTGAGCCGCGGCGCGCGCCCGGACCCCCGCCCCGACGACCGCCTGGGCTACGTGCAGAGCGTGCTGCCCGAGCTGGAACCGGCCGCCGACCGGGACATCGCCTACCTGTGCGGCAACCCCGACATGGTCGACGCCGCCTTCGCCGCGCTCAAGGAAGCCGGCCTGTCGGTACGCCAGATCCGCCGCGAGAAATACATCTCCTCACGTTGAATCCGAACGGATTTCCATGCTGTCCGATGAAAAGTTGCGGCATGCATGAGGCTTTCATGGCGGGCAGTGCCCGCCCTGCAGGCCACAGGCTCGGCATTCACGGGTAGGGCGGGCACTGCCCGCCAAATGAAGCCTCGCTTGCAAAAGATCGCCCGGCAGCTCCCGCCACACCCCGACATTGTGACGCCAGTCACATTCCGGACAGTACCTCGGCGTATGGTGAAAATGTCATCCCGGTCCGTCCTGCGGGCCCATGCCGAGCCGCGTGGCGAACCGGTGTCGAGCGCATCGAACCAACCGTTCCGGAGGAGACCATGTCGATGTGGTGTCGAGCCGTGCTGTCGGTCTGCCTTTTGGCCGAGATGGAAGCACTTGCGGCGGGCGAGGCCGTGTCCGGCCGGATCGTGTTTTCCGGCGCGGTGGTGGTGCCCACCTGCGTGCAGGCAGGGCGCGGGATGGCCCGCGGACCCGCCACCGCATGGCGGACGTGCCGCGCCGGCGAGCGGTCGCGGACAGGCGCGCGGCATGCCGCGGCAACGGCGTATCGCATTTCGGTGCGCACCCTGGACAAGACGCAGGCCGCAAGCCATCCGGTGGTGACCTGGCGCAGTCGCCGCCGGGGGCACGTGCCGCCGTCCCGGCTCAGGATCGAAACCCGCACCTACCGCTGACGTTGCCCGGGGTTACTGGTAGGTGATCGTGTAGGTGGCCGTGGCCGATACG
>CAZBZD010000202.1:0-1316 GCA_964496295.1 uncultured Rhodanobacteraceae bacterium
TCCGCATGCAGGCGATCCCAGGGACCGAAGTTGATGTCGAACAACCGTCGCGTGGCCGGATCGTGGATACGCGCCTGCAGCGCGGCCTTGTCCCTGACCGATTGCTTCCACCACAACGCATCGGTGCTTTCGGCCGCCCGCACCAGCAGCGCGAGCATCTGCTTCTGCTGTGCATCCAGGCCGGAAAGATCCGTGTCCAGGGTGACCTCGGCGTAGTCGCCGCGATGCCGTTCGGCCCAGTTGCCGGCCACGCTCGCGGCCGGTGCCGGAGTGGACGCCGCCGGGGCCGTGTCGGCCTGCGGCGGGCCCTTGTCGCAACCGGCAAGGGCCAGGCCGGCCACGAGGGCGGGCACGATGAAACGATGGATATCCATGCGCGATTCCTGATCGGGAAAATGGTCATCCTACCGCCCTCCCTGTATTCGTGCCGGACCGGCGGCTTCCTGCCAGCCCGTCTCATACGGCGTCCGCGTCTCCGCCCGCGCACAGGCCGGCCGCCCGGCCGCGTGCCAGCACGCCGGCCACGATGCGGTCGCAGCGCGCGCCGTCGAACCCGAAGGCGTCGTCCAGGGCCCGGTCGAAATCCTCCGCCAATGCCTCGCGCATCAGGCGGCGGGCACGAAAGCAACGGGTGCGCACGGTGGCGGCGGGAATGTCCAGGGACTCGGCAACCTCCTGCGCGCTCATGCCTTCGACGGCGCGCAGCATGAACACGGTGCGGAAGTCCTCCGGCAGCCGGTCGATGCGCGACTCGATCAACTGGCGCAACTGCGTGCGCGCGGTTACCTGCTCCGGTTGCCGGTCGGCGGCGGCGGCGAACGGAGCCTGGTCGTTTGTCGGGTGCTCGCTCATGGCCTCATCCAGGGAAGTGACTGCCACGTGCCTGCGTCGCAACCGGCCAAGCGCCTCGTTGACCACGATGCGCACCAGCCATGTCGACAGCCTGGCCTCGGCACGAAACCCGTCCAGTGCCCGCCATGCCCGCAGGTAGGCCTCCTGCAAGGCGTCTTCCGCATCGGCATCGGACTTGAGGATGCTTCGCGCGGTGCGGAACAGGCGCTGGTTGTGACGCCGCATGATGACGGCAAAGGCCGCCTGTTCGCCGCCGGCGGCACGCCGCGCCAGTTCCGCGTCGGCGGTTTCGGGGGCAAGGGGCGACCTGACCTCCGACAACGGCTCCTGGATGTGTGTCATGGCACCCCCCGAAGATGGCCTGCCATCCATTTTGCCACCATGGGGACGATGACCATCGCGCTGGCGATCCGTCATCGTGCCATCCTCCCCGGTGCCACGTACGGCATGCACTACGCACCACC
>CAZBZD010000202.1:1416-3587 GCA_964496295.1 uncultured Rhodanobacteraceae bacterium
GCCCAGCCACAGGCCGGCGACATCGGCCGCCACCGCCAGCGACCAGCAGGCCACCGGAAAATGCACGAGCGCCGGGTGCAGGGGATGGCGCACGGGGTCAGACCGCCGCGCTCAGAAGCGTGAGAAAACCGGCCACCGCCAGTACCGCATGCACTGCCACCACGGCCTTGTGCGGCAGTTTCCCGCGCAGGTGGAACGAGGCCAGGAAAAATCCGCCCAGCGCGGCGACCAGCAACAACACGAAACCGGCCAGCACCTGCTGCACGGTCGAACCCCGGACCAGCAGGACGATCAGGATGATCAGGCCGACTGCCCCGAGCAAAGCATGCACGACGGACAAGGCCCAGGGCGCGAACTTCCCGCGCAGCACGAAGCTGGCCAGGGCCAGGCCGCCCAGCGCGGCGATGGCGAAAATCACGAGTGCGTAAACGAGCATGGCGGTGTCTCCGGTCGGCAAGCATCCAGGGGAATACCTGTCGACGGATGGCGGAGCGATGGCGTCAAAAGCCACCACCCGGCCACCGGTCGACGGGTTTCTACTCATTGGATGCAGGCATCGGCGCAGGCGTTCCCGTACCCGACACCGGCAGAAAAGGATGGCCGCCAAAACGTGCTTCATGAATCCGCACGCACATGCTCCGCCCCGTCGTTTTTTGAATACGAGCAGGGCGAGCACTGCCCGCCATGACGCACCCGTTGGCGGGCAGTGCCCGCCCTGCCCGCCCTTTTTCTGTTGACGGCAACGTATTACATGCCGAAGCGGTAGCTGAACTTCACCAGCAATTGCTCGTCGTCGCGCAAGCGCAGGGCGCGGTTCAACGCGCCGGGGGCGTCTTCGTCGACCATCTGCTGCTGATAGCCGCCGCGACCGTAGACCACGTACAGCCACGACAGCGGCGCCAGCCTGTAGCGATAGCGCAGCTGCACGCCGAGGTTGCGCACGCTGAAGCTGTCCACCGGCTGGCCGGCGGCGACGGCCCGGCCGTCGGCCGCGACCAGCCAGGCATCCCGCGCGCCGGCGTCGAGGCCGATGACCTGCAGCTTCAGGCGCAGTTCCTGGCGCGCGTCGATGCTCCAGTCGAAGCCGGTGTCGAGTTCCAGCATGCGCTGGTCGAAACGGCCGACGAGGTTGTCGTGCTGCCACACCAGCCAGTCCGGGACGTGCCGGTATTCCAGCCCGGCATGCACGCGCAGGGCGTTGCTGACGAAATAGGTCGGCGTGAAGCTCGCGGCCCAGCCCAGCTCGTGGTTGCCCGACAGCCCCCCGGTCTGCAGGTTCAGCTCGGCATCGAAGGCCCAGTTGCCCTGGCGCGGCGTGCTGCGCTCGAACGAGAAGTCGAACGAGGGCGGCAGGAACAGGGCGCCATGACCGCGCGTCAGCAGGTCGTCCCAGGCGGCGCTGTTGATGTCGAGCCGGATGTCCTCGCGACCGCCGTTGCGCAGGTTGCTGCTGCGCACCACGCGCAGTTGCCGGCGCAGGCGCAGGTGCGCGTCGTCGCTGTCCAGGCCGCCGATGCGGAAGTGCCAGTCGTGCGAGCTGTAGATGGAATCCCCGGGCAGGTCCGTGATGCGCCTGCGCACCTCCCAGTGCAGGTAATCGAAGTTGTTGCGGCCCAGGTAGCCGAAGTCGTTGACCTGGAGCCGGTCGTCGAAGTGCATCGCGATCCATTGCTGGCGCCAGCCGTCGCCCATGGTGTAGTCGGCGGCGAAGGTGGCGCCGCCGCCGCGCGTGCGCTCGCCGTGCTGGCGGACGTCGCTGCCGACCAGGTTGGTCCACAGGGTCAGGTGGTCGGTCGGCTGCCAGTGGTGGTCGATGCCGAGCACGTTGGCGGTGCGATCGAGGAACGGGTGCTCGACGCGCGTCGCCAGCAACCCGAGGCTCTGCTTGCCGAAGTCGTGCAGGAACCGCACCGCGGCAAAGTCGCGGCCGCCCTCGCCGCGTTCGTCGGCGGCGAGCACGCCGTAGTCGGTCGTGCCCAGGCTGCCGTTGAGCTTGACCGCGGCGTTGATGTCGGCGACACCCGCGCCGTCGTCGGCCGGGCCGCCCACGCGGCGCGTGTAGACGAGCGCGCTGTTGTCGTCCAGCAGGCTGAAATGGAAGATGCCCTGGTTTTCCGTGAAGAACGGCCGCTTGTCGCTGAAGTAGGTTTCGGTGGCGCTGAAATTGACCA
>CAZBZD010000203.1:0-3563 GCA_964496295.1 uncultured Rhodanobacteraceae bacterium
ATCGCCGGCCATTTCCTGCACCTGCTGCATGGCGAGGAAGCGACCGAGCTGCAGGTCGACTCGCTGGACAAGTCGCTGGTCCTGTACGCCGAGCACGAGTTCAACGCCTCCACCTTCACCGCGCGCGTGATCGCCGGCACCGGCTCGGATTTCTATTCGGCCCTGACCGGCGCCATCGGCGCCCTGCGCGGCCCCAAGCACGGCGGCGCCAACGAAGTGGCGATGGAAATCATCAGCCGCTACCGCAGCGCCGACGAAGCCGAGGCCGACATCCGCGAGCGCGTGTCCAACAAGGAAATCGTGATCGGCTTCGGTCATCCGGTGTACACCATCGGCGACCCGCGCAACCCCATCATCAAGGAAATCAGCCGCAAGCTGTGTGCCGAAGGCGGCAACGAGACGTTGTTCGATGTGTCCGAGCGCATCGAGAACGTGATGATGGACATGAAGAAGATGTTCCCCAACCTGGACTGGTACTCGGCCAGCGCCTACCACATGATGGGCGTGCCGACGGCCATGTTCACGCCGCTGTTCGTGATCGCCCGCACTTCCGGCTGGAGCGCGCACATCATCGAGCAGCGCATCGACGGCAAGATCATCCGTCCCAGCGCCAACTACGTCGGCCCCGAGGACCTGGAGTTCACGCCGCTCGAGAAGCGCTGAACCGCGGTTCACTGACGAGGAAAGCCGGGCCCGTTCCCGGCTTTCCCGCTTCTGCCCGATGGGCAAGAATGGACGGGCAGGGGATGGCACCACGACGCACGCGTTGGCGAGGACATGATCATCCATCCACCGTTCCGGTTCCCCGTGGCAATCTCCGCCCGTCGATGCCTGGCCCTTCTGGCGATGGCGGTGTTCGCGTGGGCGCCGGCATTTCCGGCCGCGGCGCAGCAGGCGCCGGCCCTGGACCGTTTCGATATCGGCATCGGCGGTTATTACGCCACCAGCGACACCACCGTCGGCGCCAGCATCCCCGAAGGCTTTGCCGCGGCCAGCATCAACCTGGAAGACGACCTCGGCCTCGATGATCGCGGCCTCTCGGCGCGCATCCGCGCCAACGTGCTGATCGGGGAGCACCAGGGCCTGTCGTTCGACTACTACCGTTACAGCCGCGACAACGCGCGTGCCTGGCATCGTTCCGTCGACTGGCAGGGCACCACGCACCAACTGGACGCGCGGCTGGAGGGCAAGCTGGCCTTCGCCTTCGGCAGCGTGGCCTGGCGCTGGTGGTTCGGCGGCGACGGCAACGTGATCGGACTCGGCCTGGGCGCCGGCCATTACCGAGCATCGGCGGCGCTCAGGGGCCATCTGCAGGTCGACGACGAGGTCCGCACGCTGGACGAGGACACCGGGGGCAGCGCCTGGGCCCCCTTGCTGCAGGCAGGCTGGCGGCATGCCTTCGGCGCGCACTGGCGCATGTACTTCGGTGCCGCCGGCGTGTTCAAGGGCGGCGGCAAGCTGCAGGGGCACATCTACAACGCGTCGCTCGGCGTCGAATGGCTGCCCACGCGGCACCTGGGGTTTGCCCTCGAGTACGGCATCAACAGCATCCACATCAAGCAGACGCACGACCATTACCGGGACAGCCTGGACCTGGAGTTGAACGGCCCGTCGGCCTTCGTCTACCTGCGGTTCTGAAGGAAGCGCGGGTCAGTCGATGCCTTCGTCGGCCATGGCCTTGCGCACGCCGGGGTCCTCGCGCATGCGGCCGTGGAAGGCGTCCAGCGACAGCAGGTTGTCGAGCGGCACCTTCTTGGCATGCGCCCAGCGCAGCACCACGAACAGGTACGGGTCGGCGATCGAGCGGTGCTCGCCGGCCAGCCACGCGTGGTTTTCCAGTTGCGCGTCGATGCGCGCGAACAGCTTGCCCAGTTTTTCGCGGGCGTGATGCTGCAGGTCACCGAACTGCGCCTCGTCGCCGATGAAGCTGGCGGGGGCGAACAGCGGCTTGAAGGACTGGTGCACGTCGGAATTGAGGAAACCCAGCCAGCGGTTGACCTCGGCGCGGCCGCGGATGCCGGTGCCGGCCAGGTCCGCCTCCGGATGCTTTTCGGCCAGATAATGCAGGATGGCCTCGTTCTCGGTCAGCGTCCAGCCGTCGTCCTCGACCAGGGCGGGCACCGTGCCGCCGGGGCTGATGGCCAGGTATTCGGGCGACTTGAGCTTGTCGCGCGCCACTTCGACGGTCTCGCAGGATGCGCCGGTCCATTCCAGCACGATGTGGTCGGCCAGGGAGCAGGCGCCGGGCAGGTAATACAGTTTCATGGGCGACTCCGTTGGT
Organism: uncultured Rhodanobacteraceae bacterium; assembly: GCA_964496295.1. Classification (GTDB taxonomy): domain Bacteria; phylum Pseudomonadota; class Gammaproteobacteria; order Xanthomonadales; family Rhodanobacteraceae; genus Oleiagrimonas. The sequence goes on from CAZBZD010000203.1 coordinate 2,282, forward strand.
GGGGGAGGTGCAAAAAGCTCATCCTTCGCGGGGCTTCGCGCGCCGCGAGGCCAGGTAGCCGAGGCCGCAGACGCCGACGATCAGCACGGCGTCGAGCAGCCAGGGTGCCCAGGGACGGGCATCGAACCAGCCGCTGACCAGATGGTCGCTGGAGATCATGCGCGCGGCGGTCCATGCGATGGTACCGGCTCCCAGGTAGATGATGACGGGAAAGCGCTCCATCAACCGCAGGATCAGCGTGGACCCCCACACCACCAGCGGCACGCTGATGAACAGGCCGATCACCACCAGGCCCACATGGCCCTTGGCCGCGCCGGCGATGCCCAGCACGTTGTCCAGCCCCATCAGGGCATCGGCCACGATGATGGTGCGCAGCGCGGCCCAGAAACCGGCGGCCTGGCGGATGTTCGGCTCGTCGTGCACGTCGTTCTGGCGCAGCAGGTTCCAGGCGATCGGCAGCAGCACGATGCCGCCGACCAGCATCAGCCCGGGCAGTTTCAGCAGGTAGACCACGCCGATGGTCAGGGCGATGCGCACGGCGACGGCGCCGAACGTGCCCCAGAAGATCGCCTTGCGCTGGTGCTGTTTTTCCAGTCGCCGCGCCGCCAGGGCGATGACCACGGCGTTGTCTCCGGCCAGCACCAGGTCGATGACGATGATGCTGAGCAGGCCGGAAAAGAAATGCGGGGGGATGAAATCCATGCGGTTCTCGCAAAGTGCGCGGACAAAAACAGCTCCAGGCAGCCGCGCACGCGCCGCCGTAGCCGCAAAAGTCTCGCCCGCGATGCTTGCCGCCGCGACAACCGGAGCCGTGGCTCGTGATGACGACTGTCGCGCGGGGCGCGGGATCGCGCCCGGGGCTACTCCCCTTTGGAATAGCTGCGCACATTCTCCGGGGCGAGCGGAACAGCGTCAAGCGCCCGCCGTCCATGCACGTTAAAATGGACGTTTTCTTCAGCCGCGAGACTATCCATGAGCGCCGACATCCGATCCGCCCAGCGCCCCGATCCCGACCAGCCGATGCGCGACATCGCCGACTACGTGGTCGATTACCGCATCGATTCGAAGGAGGCCTACGACACCGCGCGCTACATGCTGCTCGACGCCCTGGGTTGCGCCATGCTGGCGATGAAGTTTCCCGAATGCGTCAAGCACCTGGGCCCGGTCGTGCCCGGGGCCACGTTGCCCGGCGGCACCCGCGTGCCCGGCACCAGCCACGAGCTGGATCCGGTGCAGGGCGCCTTCGCCATCGGCACCCAGATCCGCTGGCTGGACTTCAACG
>CAZBZD010000204.1:0-3550 GCA_964496295.1 uncultured Rhodanobacteraceae bacterium
CTCTTGCGGAATAATCCGGCTATCGCCTGCAGGCAGGCTCCTGCCGGGTGTCATTGAATCATTCGACGCGGCAGAAGACGGCCTTGAGGTAGCGCCCCTCCGGCACTACCGCCGACACCGGATGATCCGGGCCGGCACCGCGGCTGGCGAGGATCTGGATGTCGCGGCCGGCGTTCAGGGCCACGCGGCGCAGCATGTCCAGGAAATCGCCTTCGCCGACCAGGCCGGTGCACGAGCAGGTCAGCAGCAGGCCGCCGGGTGCGAGGGCGTCCAGCGCCAGGCGGTTCATGGCGAAGTATTTCTTCAGCGCGCGCGGCACGTCGTGGCGGTTGCGCGTGAGCTTGGGCGGGTCCAGCACCATGGCGTCGAAGGCTTCGCCGCGTTCGCGTGCGGCTTTCAGCCAGTCGAACACGTCGGCCTGCTCGAAGTGCACGGCCACGCCGTTGGCCTCGGCATTGGCGCGGGCGATGTCGAGGATGCCGGCGTCGGCGTCCACGCCGGTCGCCTCGCGCGCGCCGGCGGCCATGGCATGCACGGCGAAGCCGCCGGCGTTGCAGCACAAATCCAGCACGCGGCGGCCGCGCGCCAGCCGCGCGAAGTCGCGGCGGTTGTCGCGCTGGTCGGCGAAGAAGCCGGTCTTGTGGCCGCTGCCGGGCGCGGCGTGGAATGGCAGGCCGTGTTCGCGGACCTGCACCGGCGCGGGCGGTTCGTCGGCGCGGCAGTCGAACGATTCCTGCTTCTGCACGTGCTTTTCGGCGAAGGCGTACATGCGGGCGTTGGGGAAGTGTTCGCGCAGCGCCGCCTCGATCGTCTCGCGCAGGCGCCACATGCCGGCGGCGAAGTATTCGACCATCAGCACGTCGTCGTAGCGGTCCACGACCAGCCCGGACAAACCGTCGCCCTCGCTGTGCACGACGCGCCAGGCATTGCTGTCGGCGTCGAGGTCCAGCACTTCGCGGCGCAGCGCCACGGCACGGGCGATGCGCGCGGCGATGAAACCGGCGTCGACGGGCTGCTCCGGGTCGGTGGTCAGCAGGCGCAGGGCGATGCGCGCGTGGCCGTTCCAGAAACCACGGCCGACGAAATGGCCGCCGGCATCGACCACGTCGACCACGCTGCCCGGCGGCAGCTTCGGCGCCGGCTTGCGGATTTGCGAGGACCAGATCCAGGGGTGGCCGGGCCGGCGTCTGCCGGTCAGCGTGATGATCGGGAGCGAGTTCATGCGCACATTGTAGGGCGGGCATTGCCCGCCGGCATGGGTGTTCGAGGCGGGCAGTGCCCGCCCTACGCGATCCTGCGGATCAGCGCACGGCCTTGGCGCGCAGCAGCTCGCGCAGTTCGGACTTGCCGGCCTCGTCCAGTCCGCCGGCGGATTGCTGCGCGAGCAGGGCGGCGATGCGCTGTTCGCCGACCTGTCGCTGCATCTGCGCCAGTGCACCGCGAAACTCGTGGTCGAGATCGAGGTTGTCGATCATCGGGACCGTGGCGAGTTTCTGCAGGGTGCCGTATTCGGGCTGCTCGCGGAAGTGTTCCAGCAAGGCCGCCGTGTGCATCCCGGGGTGCGCGTGGATGACGTCGATCAGCCGTGCCAGCAGCTCCACGCCGGGCTTGTCGAGATCGGCGAAGGGGTAGGGCGCGACGAGTTCGTCGGCGAGCGAGGGCCGGGCCAGCAGCAGCGTGACGGCCTTGCGCACCAGGCTGAGTTTGCCGGGCGCAGGGCGTGATGTTGCCTGTCGCGTGGTGGCAACCGCGGGCGTGGCCTGCGCGCCGGTACGTCGTTCCAGTTCCTGCCCCATCAGGTCGCGGAAGGCGCCGTCGGGCAGGCGCGCGAGCAGCGGGCGGGCCTGCTCGGCCAGGCGCGCGCGGCCGTCGATGCTGGTGGTGTTGATGTCGCGGGACAAGGTGTCGAACAGGTAGTCCGACAACGGTGTGGCCTGGTCCATGCGCTGCACGAAACCGTCCTTGCCTTCGCTGCGCACCAGCGAGTCGGGATCCTCGCCATCGGGCAAAAACAGGAAGCCGGCCTGACGTCCGTCGCGCAGGCACGGCAGCGCGGCGTCCAGCGCCTTCCAGGCGGCGGCGCGGCCGGCACGGTCGCCGTCGAAGCAGAAGATCACCTCGGGCGCGCTGCGGAACAGGCGCTCAGTATGTTCGGGCGTGGTTGCCGTACCCAGCGTGGCCACGGCGACGGGCAGGCCGGCCTGGTGCAGGGCGATGGCGTCCATGTAGCCCTCCACCACCACCAGCCGCTCCAGCTTGCCGCCGGCCTGCCTGACCTGCCACAGGCCGAACAGTTCGCGGCCCTTGTGGAACAGCGGCGTTTCGGGCGAGTTGAGGTACTTGGGCGACTCGTCCTTGTTCAGCACGCGGCCGCCGAAGGCGATCACGCGGCCGCGCCGGTCCATGATGGGGAACATCAGGCGGCCGCGGAAGCGGTCGTACTTCTTGCCGCCCTGGCCGGTCGAAAGCATGCCGGCCTGTTCGAGCTGCTTGACTTGCTCGGGGCCACGACCGAGGTGCTTGAGGATGCCGTCCCAGGCGGGCGGCGCCCAGCCGATGCGGAAGCGTTCGATGATCTCGGCATCCAGCCCGCGCTGCTCGCAGTAGGCGCGCGCGGCTTCGCTTTGCGGCAGTTGCTTCTGGTACCAGCCGGCGGCCTGGTCGAGCAGGGTGTAGAGGTCGCTGCGGTCCTCGCGCGGGCGCTTGTCGCGGCCGTTTTCGTAGACCACCTGCAGGCCGACCGCCTGCGCCAGCTCTTCCACGGCATCCTGGAATTCCAGGTGCTCGTAGTTCATCAGGAAGCCGATGGCGCTGCCGTGCGCGCCGCAGCCGAAGCAGTGGTAGAACTGCTTTTGCGGACTGACGGTGAACGAGGGCGTGCGCTCGTCGTGGAACGGGCAGCAGGCGGTCCATTCGCGCCCGGCCTTCTTCAACGGCACGCGCCGCTCGACCACGTCGACGATGTCGACGCGGGTCAGCAGTTCGTTGATGAAATTTTCGGAAATCAGGCCGGACATGAGGCCGTTAGGATGCCACGCGGTGGTCCGTCATGGTACGCCACGCATCGCGTGGACGGTCCTGCTCGTTTTTGCGGGACTTTGCGGCTCAGCCCAGGCGCGCCTTGACCTTGCTCGACAACACGCCCATGTCGGCACGGCCGGCGGCGCGCTGCTTGAGCAGGGCCATGACCTTGCCCATGTCGCGCATCGAGCTGGCCCCGGTTTCGCTGACGGCCGCCTCCAGCAACTCGTCGATCTCGGCCTCGTCGAGCTGGGCCGGCAGATAGGTTTCGATGACGGCCATTTCGGCGCGCTCGGCGTCGGCCAGGTCCTGGCGGCCGGCGTCGTCGTACTGCTTCACCGAATCGCGGCGCTGCTTGAGCATCTTTTCCAGCACGCCCAGCACCTGGTCGTCGTCGAGCTCGACGCGCTCGTCCACTTCGCGCTGCTTGATGGCGGCGTTGATCAGCCGGATCACGCCCAGGCGCGGCTTGTCGCCGGCGCGCATGGCGGCTTTCATGTCATCGGTGAGGCGGGTCTTGAGGCTCACG
>CAZBZD010000205.1:0-3488 GCA_964496295.1 uncultured Rhodanobacteraceae bacterium
GGCGTCAAGCAAGTGCCATTGGGCCAAGCCCCGCCCTGCGCGGGGACTCAGCGCGCAGGACGGGCATTGCCCGCCGAACAGGATCCCGTGTGCACGAGCCTTCCACGGCGGGCATTGCCCGCCCTACGCATCTGGGCGTCGGCCATGCAGCGGACAAAGTCGCAAAGCGGCGTCGGTCTGCAACTTGCGCCCAGAGCCCGTACGGACCTGATCCGGGGACGCATGGGCGTCAAGCAAGTGCCATTGGGCCAAGCCCCGCCCTGCGCGGGGACTCAGCGCGTAGGGCGGGCACTGCCCGCCGAACAGGGTCCCGTGTGCACGAGCCTTCCACGGCGGGCATTGCCCGCCCTACGCATCTGGGCGTCGGCCATGCAGCGGACAAAGTCGCAAAGCGGCGTCGGTCTGCAACTTGCGCCCAGAGCCCGTACGGACCTGATCCGGGGACGCATGGGCGTCAAGCAAGTGCCATTGGGCCAAGCCCGCCTGCGGGAACTCAGCCCGCCAGCTTGTCCAGCGCGGGCATGACCTGGTCCGGCGTATCGATGACGGCCACGCGCGGATGTTCGCCCTGCAGGCCGTGCTGCAACTCGTGTTCCCAGGTCACGTGGTAGGGCATGTGGATGCCGAAGCCGCCCAGCTCGACCACCGGCTCGATGTCCGAGCGCATGGAATTGCCGATCATCACGAAGCGTGACGGGTCGAGGTCGAATTCGGCCAGCACCCTGGCGTAGCTGCGCGGGCTTTTCTCCGACACGATCTCGATGCGCCGGAACAGGTCGCCGAGCCCGCTGAGCGCGATCTTGTGCTCCTGGTGCTTGAGGTCACCCTTGGTGATCAGCACGATTTCGTGCCTGGCGGCGACGGCCTCGACGGCCTCGCGGATGCCGGGCAGCAGTTCCACCGGGTGCTCCAGCACCTTGCGCCCCAGCGCCAGGATGCGGCCGATGTCGGTGCCGGTGATGGCGCCGTCGGTGATGTCGATGGCGGTATCGACCATGGCCAGGGTCATGTTCTTGGCGCCGTAGCCGTAAAGGTCGAGGTGGCGCTGCTCGCGCGCCAGCAGGCGCCGGCGCACGTCCTCGCGGTCGAGGTCCGTCCAGTTGGCCATGATCCGCTCGAACTCGGCCGCCGCGTGGCGGTAGTAGCCCTCGCTGTGCCACAGCGTGTCATCGGCGTCGAAACCGACCAGCTCGATCATGTTCGTCGTCCTGCACGGAAAGTGCCGAGTGTAGCGGGAAGCTCCCGCTCGCTTGGGCCCGGTTCCCGCGCTCGCTACACTGGACCTCGACTTTCACCGGGAGTGACACCATGACGCGCACGACCCGCATGCTGCTTCCGGCGGCGCTGGCCGCCGCCCTGATCCTCGCCGGTTGCGGCGACTCGTCCGCGCCGGAGCCGGCGGCTCCGCCATCGGCGACGTCGTCCGTGCCCGCGCAGGCGGCCACCGCGGAGCGGGCGGGCCCGGCCCCCGCGGCATCCGTGGCGAACACCCTGCCGGGCGACCACGCGCGCACCAGGCACTACCGCATCGACATCGCCTACCCGCATCTGCCGCCTGCCGATGACGCGCTGGACCGCGCCCTCCATGCGGCCGGCGACAAGGCCAAGCGCGAATTCATGCTCGGCCTGCCGGACCCGAAGGCCTTGCCCGGGTTCGCCGACCGCCAGATGCAGTTGAAGATCGATTTTTCCGTGGCCGCGCGCATGCCGCGGTTCGTCAGCGTGCGCGAAAAGGGCATGGCCGCCACCGGCGGCGCGCATCCGATCCCCATCGACGGCAGCTTCGTCTACGACGTGCAGGCGCAAAAGGTCATCGGCCTGGACGACCTGTTCGACGATCCCGCCAAGGCGCGACGGGTCCTGGCCGGGTTCGCGCGCGCGGCGCTGGAGAAAAAGCTGCTGGCCGAGGTGCCGGGCGGCAGCGAAGCCTCGCCCGAGGCACGCAGGGAGTGGAAGCGCAACATGCGCGAAATGATCGAGGACGGCACCGCGCCCACGCGGCAGAACTTCTCCGAGTTCGTGGTGCTCGCCGGCGCCGGGGACAAGGCCTCGGGCCTGGAGCTGATTTTTTCGCCCTACCAGGTGGCGCCGTATGTCTACGGCACGCAGACCGTCGACGTGCCGGTGGATGTATTTGCCGGCCTGCTCGGGAAGGATTATCGCAATGCCTTCGACACGGGTGATTCGGACCGCAGCACTCCCGGCTGACCGGCTGCGCCGCTGCTTGCGGGGAGCCCCGGTTTCCCGGGTGCGACTTCAGCCGCTCCCGGGGAGCGTCGTGGTCAACCGGAATTCGGCGCATCCTCCGCGGGCACGAGCACGCCGAACATGCCGGCCCACGGCTTGACCATGAAGGCCGGCGGCCCGTATTGCTCGCCGTCGGCGTAGAACTGCGACAGCGTGCCGTCCAGGTACAGCGCGTTGCGGCATCCGAGCCTGTCGCGGAACAGGCGCGCGAAGGTGTGGAAATTCACCGGCGCCTGGCTGATCGCGAACCGCACCTTGCCCGAGGCATCCACGCACACGCCCGAGCGCCATTTCAGGCTGGTCGAACCGGCCTGGAAGTGCGGGTTGATCCTGCCGTCGATGACCAACATCGGCCCCGACTGCGTGGCCCAGCGCGGCGCGGCGTGCTGCCGCTTCCAGGCTTCGGTGGTCTGCACGCGGGCGTGTCCGCGGGCGTCGATCGAGAACACGCCGTTGGGAAGCAGCGAAAAATTGCCGCGCCTCGGGTCGCCGTGCGCCGTGTTCAGCGGCACCAGCACCTTGCCGTCTTCCACGTACAGGCCGAGCGGGGCATGCCGGCTGTCGTAGATGCCGGCGTTGGCCGCGAACAGCAACGTGCGCCCGTGCTTTTCGCCCCAGCGCTTGAGCGTGGCGATGTCGCGGAACGGCTGGCGCGTGTCCGGATTGCGCCAGTAGAGCGCCAGCGGCGCCTTGCGCAGGTCGATGGTGACGATGCGGAACGGCAGCTTGTCGAACTGCACGGCGCGGCTTTGCACGCCGTGGCCGGCCGGCCGGCACGCGGCCAGCATCGCGCCGGCCAGAAGCGGGACCAGCCAGCGCAGGCGGGGAATGCCGCGGCATTTTCGATGGTGGCGATCGGACATGCTGCGCATGGTCGCCTTTGGATGCATCCGCTTGCAAGCACGACGGCGGAAGGTGTTCAGTCGCGGGCAGCCTTCGCGCCGAGCCTCTAGAATCGACCCTTTCCCGACCCGGAACCGCCATGCCGTACACACCGATCCTTGCCACCCTCGGCTACGTGCTGTCGCCGGACGCCTCGCAGGTGCTCATGATCCACCGCAACCGGCGCCGGGGCGACCATCACCTGGGCAAGTACAACGGCCTCGGCGGCAAGCTGGAAGCCGACGAGGACGTGGCCGCCTGCATGCGCCGCGAGATCCGCGAGGAAGCCGGCATCGAATGCCTGGACATGCGCCTGCGCGGCACCTTGAGCTGGCCCGGTTTCGGCAAGCACGGCGAAG
>CAZBZD010000206.1:0-3462 GCA_964496295.1 uncultured Rhodanobacteraceae bacterium
TGCTGCTGCCGCTGTGCGTGCCGGTGGTGATCTTTGCCGCAGGCGCGGTCCTGGCCGCCCAGCAGGGATTACCCTGGGCCGCGCCGCTGGCATGGTTGGGTGCCATCCTGGCATTGGGTATCGTGGTGGCTCCGCTGGCCTGTGCCGCCGCACTCCGGATCACGCTCGACTCATGAACATGCCCTGCCCTCCCACCCCGCATGCGGAGTTCCGCCATGGCTGACTGGATTCCGCACTGGCTGCAGCGCCTGAGCGCGCCGCCCACGTTCTACCGCTTCGCCGGCGTGCTGCGCCCGTGGTGCTTCTGGCTGGCCGTCGCCGTCGCCGCCGTCGGCCTGTACGGCGGGCTGGTGATGGCGCCGCCGGACTACCAGCAGGGCGACGCCTTCCGCATCATCTACATCCACGTGCCGAGCGCCTGGATGAGCCTGTTCGTGTACGCCACCATGGCGGTGGCGGCGTTCATCGCGCTGGTCTGGCGGATCAAGCTGGCCGAGGTGGTGGCGATGCAGTCGGCGCCGATCGGCGCGGCCTTCACCTTCATCACCCTGGTCACCGGCTCGCTTTGGGGCGAACCGACGTGGGGCACGTGGTGGACCTGGGGCGCGCGGCTGACCTCGGAACTGGTGCTGCTGTTCCTGTACCTGGGCGTGCTGGGCCTCTACCACGCCTTCGAGGATCGACGCCAGGGCGCGCGCGCGGCCGGTTTCCTGGCCATCATCGGGCTGGTCAACCTGCCCATCGTGCACTACTCGGTGCAGTGGTGGAACACGCTGCACCAGGGCACCACGGTGCGCCTCACGGGGCCCTCGACCATCGACCCGAGCATGCTCTGGCCGCTGCTGGTGATGGCGCTGGCCACGCACCTCTACTGGGCGGCGAGCCTGCTGGGGCGCGTGCGCACCGACCTGCTGGACCTGGAAAGCGGCAAACGCTGGGTGCGCGAATTGTCACAGGTCAGTGAACGGGCAAGGCAATGAGTCTACAGTCCTTTTTCGCCATGGGAGGCTATGCCGCCTACGTGTGGCCGGCCTACGCGGTGTTCTTCGTGGTGCTGGCGATGGACTGGCTGGCGCCGGTCCTGCGACGGCGCCGCCTGCTGCGGGAACTGCGGGCCCGGATGGCGCGACAGCAGCAGCGCGAGGCCCGACGGCGCGGACGTGCCGCCGCCGGCACCGGGGAACGGGGGCCGGGAGCCGGCTAGAGGCCCGCGGCCACGCACCGGGACGGCCCCCGGCGGCAATGGCCGTTTCCACCAAGCTGCACGATGAAACACGAGACATGAATTTCACCCTTTCCCCCGCCAGCAACGGGTTTCCCGGCCCCGGGCCCCGACAATCATGAAAGCCGTACGCAAACGCCGCCTCATCGTCATCGGCCTGGTCCTGGGCGCCGCCGTGGTAGCCGCCGGGCTGGTCGTGTTTGCCCTGCAGCGCAACATGACCTACCTGTTCTCGCCCACCGAAGTGGACGCCGGCAAGGCGCCGGAACAGGCGACGTTCCGCCTCGGCGGCATCGTCAAGGAAGGCAGCGTCAAGCGTTCCGGCGATTCGCTCGAGGTGGATTTCGTGATCACCGACCGCTTCCACCAGATGCCGGTCGAATACACCGGCATCCTGCCCGACCTGTTCCGCGAGGGGCAGAGCGTGGTCACCACCGGCCACATGCAGGACGGCCGCTTCGTCGCCACCCAGGTGCTGGCCAAGCACGATGAAACCTACATGCCGCCGGAAGTGGCCGACGCCATCAGGAAAGCCGAAAAGGCCGGCCGCGCCCATGCCAGGGCGCGCGATGCGGCGCTCAAGTCGACCGGGGCCGCCACCGGCACGGCCCACGACAGCGGCGCCGGATGAAGCCCGTCCCGGAACCCGATGCATTCCGGGGCGTCCGCGGCTACCCTGATGCATTGCCCGCCTGAACATCGGAACCCCCACGCATGATCCCCGAACTTGGCCAACTTGCCCTGGTGCTCGCCCTGCTGCTGGCCGTGGTGCAATCGGTCCTGCCGCTGGTCGGAGCCTGGGTGGGATCGCGCCCGCTGATGGCGGTGGCGCGCCCGGCGGCGGCCGGCCAGTTCGTGTTCGTCGGGCTGGCCTTCCTGGCGCTGACGTACGCCTTCCTCAGCTTCGACTTTTCCGTCGCCTACGTGGCGCAGAACTCCAACCTGGCGCTGCCCTGGTACTACCGCATCGCCGCGGTGTGGGGCGCGCACGAGGGTTCGCTGCTGTTGTGGATCCTGATCCTCAACGTCTGGACCGTGGCGCTGGCCCTGTTCAGCACGCGCCTGCCGGAAGAATTCGCTTCGCGCGTGCTCGGCGTGCTGGGCCTGGTCTCGGTGGGCTTCCTGCTGTTCACCCTGTTCACCTCCGACCCCTTCACCCGGCTGCTGCCGATGCCCGCCAACGGCGCCGACCTCAATCCGGTGCTGCAGGACCCGGGCATGACCGTGCATCCGCCGGTGCTGTACATGGGCTATGTGGGTTTCTCGGTCGCCTTCGCGTTTTCCATCGCGGCGCTGCTCGGCGGGCACCTGGAAAAGCAGTGGGTGCGCTGGGCACGGCCCTGGACCAATGTCGCCTGGGGCTTCCTGACCCTCGGCATCGTCGCCGGCAGCTGGTGGGCCTACGACGAACTGGGCTGGGGCGGCTGGTGGTTCTGGGACCCGGTGGAAAACGCCTCGTTCATGCCCTGGCTGGTGGGCACCGCGCTGATCCACGCGCAGGCCGTGACCGAGAAACGCGGCACGCTGCGCGCGTGGACCATCCTGCTGTCGATCTTCGCCTTCTCGCTGTCGCTGCTGGGCACCTTCCTGGTGCGCTCGGGCGTGCTGACCAGCGTGCATGCGTTCGCCGCGGACCCGCGCCGCGGCGTGTTCATCCTGGTCTTCCTCGGCATCGTGATCGGCGCCTCGCTGCTGCTGTACGCGCTGCGCGCGCCGAAAGTGGCCGGCGGCAGGGGATTCAGGGCACTGTCGCGCGAAACCATGGTGCTGATCGCCAACCTGTGCCTGACCGCTTCGGCCGCCATGGTACTGCTGGGCACGCTGTTCCCGCTGATCGGCGATGCCTTCCACATGGGCCGCATCTCGGTCGGGCCGCCCTACTTCGGGCCGCTGTTCATCCTGCTGATGGCACCGGCCATCGCGCTGCTGCCGTTCGGGCCGTTCGCGCGCTGGGGCAAGGCCGACCGGCGCGAGCTCAAGCACGTGCTGGTGCATTGCGTGGGGTTCGCGCTGGTGATCGGCATCGCCGCCGTGCTGATGCTCTGGCGCGGCTCGACCAGCCACCTGCGCCTGGTCCTGGGCGCGCTGGCCTCGGCCTACGTCGCGCGCGGCGTGGTCATGTACGCGGCCAAGCGCTGGCGCGGCGTGCCGCGCGGGCGTCGCTACCCGCTGGAAATGGCCGGCATGCTGCTGGCGCATTTCGGCATCGCCGTGTTCCTGGCCGGCGTGCTGCTGAGCGA
>CAZBZD010000207.1:0-3451 GCA_964496295.1 uncultured Rhodanobacteraceae bacterium
TGGTCCTGCATCAGGCCGGCCATGCCACGCCGGTGCCGCGCAAACCCTGAACCGGGCAGCTTGATTTCGGCCTGCGGGAACACCACGCTTGAGCCATCCCCCGACCAGGCTGTTTTCATGCCCAACGACAATCCCCTGCTGGCCGGAACCGGCCTGCCGGCTTTTTCCGCCATCCGCCCCGAGCACGTGGAGCCGGCCGTCGATGCCATCCTGGCCGACTACCGCAAGGCCGTCGACGCGCTGGCCGCGGACGACGCCCGGCGCGATTTCGAGCACGTCATGCTGGCGCAGGAGCGGCTGGAACAGCGCCTGGCCCGCGCCTGGGCGCCGGTCAGCCATCTGCACTCGGTGGCCGACACGCCGGCGTTGCGCAAGGCCTACATGGCGGCGCAGGAAAAGATCATCGCCTTTTCCAGCGAGCTGGGCCAGAACCGCGCGCTGTACGCCGCGGTCAAGGCCGTGGCCGAGCGCGCCGGCGACGGGTTGCCGCGTGCACGGCGCGCGGCGCTGGAACATGCGCTGCGCGACTTCCGCCTGTCCGGCGTGGCGCTGGAGGACCCGGCCCGCAGCCGCTTCCGCGCCGTCGCCAACGAGCTGTCGAAACTCGCCACGGATTTTTCCAACGCGGTGCTCGACGCCACCGACGCCTGGCATCACCGCGTCGGCGACGAGCGCGACCTGGCCGGCATCCCGGCTTCCGGCCGCGCGGTGCTGCGCCAGTACGCGCGCGACCGGCAGATGGACGGCTATCTGATCACCTTGCAACAGCCGTCCGTGCAGGCCGTGCTGACCTACGCCGACAACCGCAAGCTGCGCGAAAAGGTCTACTGGGCCTACCAGACACGCGCCTCCGACCAGGGCCCGGATGCCGGCAAGTTCGACAATTCCGCGCGCATCGACAAGATCATGGCCCTGCGCCACGAGGCCGCGCGGCTGCTCGGTTTCGGCAATGCCGCCGAGGAATCGCTGGCGACCAAGATGGCCGACACGCCGGTGACGGTGATGGAGTTCCTGCACGACCTGGTCGAGCGCGCGCGGCCGGTCGCGCGGCGCGAACTGGACGAGCTCAAGCATTTCGCCCGCGAGCGCCTCGACCTCGACAACCTGGAAGCCTGGGACGTCGCCTGGGCCGCGGAAAAACTGCGCCGCGAGCGCTACGCGCTGGACGAGGAACAGCTCAAGCCCTACTTCGCCGTGCCAGCCGTCATCGACGGCATGTTCGCGCTGGTCGGCCGGCTCTACGGCATCACCCTGGCGCCGCGCGAGGACGTCGACACCTGGCATCCCGACGTGCGCTGCTACGAACTGCGCAACGCCGACGGCGAAGCCTTCGCCGGCCTGTACATGGATCTCTACGCGCGTCCGGGCAAGCGTGGCGGCGCGTGGATGGACGTGTGCCGCTCGCGCTTCCGCGACGGCGACCGTTTCGAACGGCCAGTGGCCTTCCTCACCTGCAACTTCGCCCCGCCCACCGGGGATGCGCCGGCGCTTGCCACCCACGACGACGTGCTGACGCTGTTCCACGAGTTCGGCCACTGCCTGCACCACCTGCTGACCGAAGTGGACATCCCTTCGGTCGGCGGCATCGACGGCGTGGAATGGGACGCCGTGGAACTGCCCAGCCAGTTCATGGAAAACTTCGGCTGGAACCGCGCCGTGCTGGATCTTTTCGCGCGCCATTACCGGACCGGCGAGCGCCTGCCGGACGAGCTGTTCCGGCGCATGCTTGACGCGCGTCATTTCCACGCCGGCATGTTCCTGGTGCGGCAGCTGGAATTCGCCCTGTTCGACTTTCGCCTGCACCTGGAATACGACCCCGCGCGCGGTGCCCGCGCGATGGAGACGCTGGAGGCGGTGCGCCGCGACGTGGCGGTGCTGCATCCGCCGGCGTGGCAGCGTTTTCCGCATGCCTTCACGCATGTCTTCGCCGGCGGCTATGCGGCCGGCTACTACAGCTACCTGTGGGCCGAGGTGCTGTCGGCCGACGCCTTCGACAAGTTCGAGGCGGCCGGCGTGATCGACCGTGCCACCGGCGACGCGTTCCGCCGCGAGATCCTGGCCATGGGCGCCACGCGCCCGGCGCTGGACAGCTTCGTCGCCTTCCGCGGCCGCGAGCCCGAACCGGACGCGCTGCTCGCCAGCTACGGCCTCGCCTGAGCGCCCGCGGTCCCGCCGCGGATCAGTCGGTCGGCTGGGCCGGCGTGCGCAGGGTCTGCCGCACGCCGGGGATGCCGTGCTGGCGGTCGTCCAGTTCCACGACCATGTCGGTGTAGCCGAGCTGGCGCGCGACATCGGCGCTGCAGCGGCCGAAGGCGTCCACGGCGGCACGGTCGGCGCCGCGCGCCAGCAGGATGCGCGCCGGGGCCAGCAGCGCGTGCATGGCGCAGGCGTGCAGCACGGTGATGCCGCGCGGGTCGGCGTGGTCGAGGCGCGCGCCGGCATCCAGCAGCACCGGCAGCAGGGCGCCGATGTGGGTGGGATCGCAGGCGCTGCCGGGCTTGGCATGCGCGCCGAGCAGCATCAGCAGCGGCGTCAGGCCCTGGCTGTCCACGGCGTTGACGTCGGCGCCGTGTTCCAGCAGGGCGTCCAGCAGGCGTCGGCAGCGCAGGCTGTCGTCGCTCTCGAAACTGAATTGCGCGGCGACATGCAGCGCGGTGCGGCCGTGGGCGTCGCTGGCCTCGAGGTCGGCGCCGGCCCCGGCCAGGGCCTTGACGGCATCGGCGTGGCCCTGGGCGCTGGCCACCATCAGGGCGGTGATGCCGCCCGGCAGGCGCTGGTCGACGCGGGCGCCGCGTTCGGTCAGCGTCGGCAGCAGCTCGAGCTGGCGCATGTTGATGGCCGCGACCAGCGGCGTGATGCCGGCCGGCGTCGCGTATTCGGCATTGGCGCCGGCATCGAGCAGGCGCAGCGCGGCACGGCGGTGGCCGCGCCCGCAGGCGTAGACCAGGGCGCTGGCGCCGCGTTCGTCGGGGCTGTCCACGGCAAAGCCCAGTTGCAGCAGCTTGTCGATGGCGTCGGCGTCGCCCTCGGCGGCGGCCAGCGCCAGGTCCTGCGCGCGCAACCGGCGGCGCGGAAGCGACCACGGCGACCAGTGCAGCCATTCGAGCAGTTCCGGCCGGTCCATGGCCAGGCCGAGCGGGGTTTCGCCGTTGGCGTTGCTGAGTTCGGGATCGGCGCCGGCGGCGATCAGGGTGCGGATCGCGTCGACCCGGCCTTCGGCGTGTTCCAGCGCGGCGTGCAGCGGCGTGCGACCCTGCCGGTCGCGCGCGTCGGGGTTGCAGCCGGCGGCGGCCAGGGCGTCCAGCACGACCTGCCAGCCGGGAGCCGTGGCCAGGTGCAGCGGGGTGCGGCCGTCGTCGAGGGGGCCGAAAGGGTCGGCGCCGGCCTGCAGCAGGCCGGCGACCAGCGGCGCGCCGGTCCCGGGCGCGGCGGCCAGGCGCTGCATGGCGCG
>CAZBZD010000208.1:0-3433 GCA_964496295.1 uncultured Rhodanobacteraceae bacterium
TACTACGTGCTGTCGATCTTCGGCGGCACCTCGGCCACCGGCACGGTGGTGGCGCTGGCCACCTTCCGCGAACTGGGGCCGGTGGTGACGGCGCTGCTGTTCGCCGGCCGCGCCGGCACCGCGATCACCGCCGAGATCGGCCTGATGCGCGCCACCGACCAGCTCTCGGCGATGGAGATGATGGCGGTCGACCCGGTCGCCTACGTGGCCACGCCGCGCTTCCTGGCCGGCGTGGTGGCGATGCCGCTGCTGTGCTGCGTGTTCTGCGCCATGGCCATCTTCGGCGGGCACCTGGTGGGCGTGACCTGGCTGGGCATCGACAACGGCACGTTCTGGTCCAACATGACCGCCAGCGTGCACGTGTGGTCGGACATCGTCGACGGCGTGATCTACAAGAGCCTGGCCTTCGGCGCCGTGGTCACGCTGATCGCCGTGCACCAGGGCTACACCACCCCGCCGACCAGCGAAGGCGTGGCCTACGCCACCACCCGCACCGTGGTTGCCTCGTCCATCGCCATCCTGGCGCTGGACTTCATGCTGACCGCCTTCCTGACCTGATTCGACGAATGCATTTACGTATGAGGTACACGTCGTGAATCCCAGACGCTCGTTTGCCGCCGGTACCGGCCTGTTCATCCTGCTGGGCTTTGCCGCCCTGGCGTATCTCGCCACGCAGACCACGTCCATCGCCAATACCCGGCAGGGCGATTCGTACACGGTCAAGGCGCGTTTCCTGAACGTGGGCCAGCTCAAGGAGCGCGCGCCGGTCAAGATCGCCGGCGTGCGCATCGGCTCGGTCGAGTCGATCACGCTGGAGCCGCAGCGGCTGGATGCGCTGGTGGTGCTGTCGATCAACAAGCAGTTCGACCAGATCCCGGACGACTCCTCGGCCGCCGTGTTCACCAGCGGTTTATTGGGTGATCAATACATTGCGATCCGCCCGGGTGGCTCGCCGACCATGCTTCGTGACGGCGACGAGATGATCCTCACCCAGTCGGCGGTGCAGCTGGAGGACCTGATCGGCAAGTTCCTGGTCGACGGTTCGTCCGGCGACGAGAAAGGCAAGTGACGCGCCGGCGACCCGGTCCCCCCGGTTTCCCCCACCCCAGGAGATATCCCATGTTGCGTACCGTGGCTTTTGTTTCCGCGTTTGCCCTGGCCGCCTGCGGCCTGCCGGCGATGGCGGGCCCGGCTGCCCCGCTCGCGTTGCCCTCCGCCGCGCCGGCCGCCGTGCAGACGCCCGAGCAGGTGGTCGAGTCCATCGCCGACGAACTGGCCAGCAAGATCGACGGCCATCGCAAGGAACTGGCAGGCAACAAGGAAAAGCTGATCGACGTCATCGACGGCATTTTCCTGCCGCACTTCGACATCGACTACGCCTCGATCCTGGTGCTCGGCCGGCATGCGCGCCAGGCCACGCCGGCGCAGCGCGAGCGTTTCGCCAAGGCGTTCTACAAGTCCATCACCCACCGCTATGCCGAGGGCCTGCTCAACTACACCCGCGGCGCGGTCAAGGTGCTGCCGTTCCGCGGCGAGCTCAACGAGCGGCGCTCCATCGTGCGCACCGTGGTCAAGCTCGACGACGGCAAGACGGTGTCGGTCGATTACGCCTTCCGCAAGGCCAGCGACGGCACCTGGAAGGTGTACGACGTGATCATCGAGGGCATTTCCTACATCACCAACTACCGCAACCAGGTGGATGCCGAAATCCGCAAGGAAGGCCTCGACAGCCTCATCCGGCGCCTGGAGACGCAGGGCGGCAAGGCCCTGGACCAGATGGAGGAAGACGGCGGTGCCGGCAACTGAGGTCCGCGTCGACAGCCGCGCGCCGGCCACGCTGGGCGTGACCGGCGCGCTGGTGTTCGACAGTGCCGCCGAGGCCTACGGGAAAGCCCGCGATGCGCTCGGCAAGGCGCGTCACGACACGCTGGACCTGTCCGGAGTGACCGCCGCCGACAGTGCCGGCCTGGCCTGCGTGCTGGCCGTCATGGCCACGGCGCGGCGCCAGGGCGGGAAACTGCAGGTAGTCAACATGCCGGCCAGCCTGAATGCGCTGGCCCGGGTTTGCGGGGTGGATTCCCTGCTGGCCTGATCGCCCCGCAACTCAACCCCCGCTGGACGAAGCCGGGGCCGGCATCGTGCCTGCGGCGGCCGGCCCGGTGCCGTGCTTCTTCTCCCAGGCGTGCTGCTGCTCCAGCAGTTTCTCGGGGTCGAAGTCTTCCTGGTCCAGGCCCTGCATGCGCTCGATGACCTCGACCGGCGGGTTGCCGTAGTAGATCATGTACAGGCGCCGCTGGCGGTAGGCGTCGCGCAGGAACACGTACGGGTCGTAGGCCGATTCCAGGAAACTTTCGGCGTCGATGGCGCGCGAGCGCAGCGAAATCAGGTAGATCAGCTGCGGCAGGTATTGCTGCCCGTAATCGTATTCGTGGTTGCGCGAATAGATCGACAGCGGATTGAAGAAGTAGCTGTCCACCGGCAGGCGCCAGAAGTCGCGCGTGGTGGTCGGGCCGACGAACGGCAGCACCAGGTAGGGGCCGTCCGGCACCCCCCAGCGCGCCAGGGTGACGCCGAAATCGTTGTCGTCCTCGGGAAAGCCCAGCAGGCTGGCCGGGTCGAAAAAGCCGAGGAAGCCGATCGTGAGGTTGACCAGGAACCGCCCGCCCGTCTGCAGCGCGCGTCCGGGCCGGGCCTGCAGCAGGTCGTTGGCCACCGTCACCGGCAACTGGATGTTGCTGAAGAAATTGTTGACGTGGCGACGGATGCCCGGCGTGGTCACCTTGCGGTAGGTCACGGCCACCGGGCGGATGGCGATCTCGTCGACCTTGTGGTTGAAGGCGTAGGCCTTGCGGTTGAAACTTTCCCACGGATCGTCGGTGCGCGGCTTGGCGATGGCGCAACCGGCCAGCGCGACCACGGCGGCCAGCAGGAGACTGCGCGCGAGTATTTGGCGAAGGGCAGGGGGCATGGGGGATTTCGGGGGCGGGGATGTAATGTGTACTGTATAGTTTACTTATTGCCGGGACGACGCGCCACCCGCCCCTGGCCGGATGCGCGAAACCCGGCATGGTAGCTTGGCTTGCATTGCCAGCCAAGCCGCCCGGCGGCTACACTTGGTACTTGTGAAGAAGTCGATCGGGTCGGCGCAGGCGCAGCCTGGCCGGCCGGAAACCCGTTGCCCGGGGTATCTGCCCCGATTTTCTGGATAGTGACATGGCACGTATTACCGTCGAGGACTGCCTCCAGGTGGTCGACAACCGTTTCGAGCTGGTGCTGATGGCCACCAAGCGCGCGCGTCAGCTGGCCCACGGCGCCGACCCGCTGGTGGAGGTGCACAACGACAAGCCCACGGTGCTGGCGCTGCGCGAAATCGCCGACCGCAGCATCGACGAGGCCACCATCGACGCCATCGACCGCGCCGAGCGCGAGCAGG
>CAZBZD010000209.1:0-3431 GCA_964496295.1 uncultured Rhodanobacteraceae bacterium
TCGTCACCAACCGCTACAAGCACGCCATCGCCGACTATTTCGACAAGGCCTACGAGCTGGAAGACAAGCTCCGGGAAAAGGGCAAGGAAGAACTGCTGAAGCTGGTCCGCGGCACCTTGCCCGGCCACGTGCGGGCGGTGTTCGTCACCCAGCCGGAAGCGCTCGGCCTCGGCCACGCGGTGCTCTGCGCCAGGCCGGTGGTGGGCAACGAGCCGTTCGGCGTGATCCTGCCGGACGACCTCATCGTCAACGATGCCGGTCCCGGTGCCTTGCGCCAGATGGCCGACGTGGCGCAGGCCGAGGACGCCGGCGTCATCGCCGTGCAGGAAGTGCCGCACGACCAGACCCACAAGTACGGCATCGTGGCCGTGGACGACAACGGCGACGCGCGGGCGTCGCGCATCCGCCACATGGTGGAAAAACCCGCGCCGGACCGGGCGCCGTCCAACCTGGCCGTGGTCGGGCGCTATGTCCTTCCGGGCGAAATCTTCGAACTGCTGGAACAGACGCAGCCGGGTGCCGGCGGCGAAATCCAGTTGACCGACGCGCTCGAAAAACTGCTCGGCCGCAAGCCGACGCTGGCCTACCGTTTCGCCGGGCGCCGCTTCGACTGCGGCAACAAGCGCGGCCTGGTGCAAGCCACGTTGCACATGGCCATGTCCGATCCGGACCTGGCATCGGCAGTGCGCGAATACCTGGAAGAGTCACGGGAATCGGCGCTAGCCTGAGTACGCACTCCCGCTTGCGGAAACCCCGAACAACCCGTCGTCCCGGCGAAGCAAGTAGGGCGGGCATTGCCCGCCGTGGAAGGCGCATGTACACGTAAGCCACATTTGGCGGGCAGTGCCCGCCCTACCCGGGTACATCCGATTCAATCAGGGCTTCCCGACTTGGAGGCTTCCCCGACTGCGTTTATGCTGGGCATGTTCAGGGGAATTCCGGAGGGTGGCATCGAGCCGCGTCGTGCCTGTGTCGACCACGACTTACTATCGCGCCACTGCCGCCCCGAGTCCCGCTTTTGCATCGCTCGAGGGCCGGCATGATGCCCGCATTGTCATCATCGGCGGCGGTTTTGCCGGTCTCAACACGGCCTTGTCGCTGGCCGAGAAAGGCGTTTCCGACGTTGCGCTGCTCGAAGCCGAGGACATCGGTTTCGGCGCCTCGGGCCGCAACGGCGGGTTCGTGTTTGCCGGCTATTCGCTGGGCGAGGCGAGCCTGCTCGAACGCCTCGGCGCGGAGCGCGCGCGGCGCCTGTTCGCGCACACGGTGGCGGCGGTCGAAACGGTCCGCGCGCGCATCCGGCAATACGGCATCGACTGCGACTGCGTCGACCACGGCGTGATCTGGGCCAACTGGTTCCGCGACCCGGAAGTGCTGCGGGCCCGCCAGCGCCTGCTGGCCGGGCATTTCGGCGTGACCCGGGAATGGCTGTCGCGCGAGGACATGGCCGGGCGCCTGCACACCGGGCGTTACAGCGCCGGGCTGTTCGAACGCAATGCCATGCATATCCACCCGCTCGACTACGCCCATGGCCTGGCGACGGCAGCGGCGGGGCAGGGCGTGCATGTCCACGAGCACAGCCGGGTGCTCGCGCTCGAGCGCGCCGAGGGCGGCGGCTGGACCGTGCGCACGCGCGAGGGAACATTGCACGCGCGCGACGTGGTGCTGGCCTGCGGCGGCTACCTTGCCGGGCTCGACCGGCGCGTGGATCGCGCGGTGCTTCCCATCGCCACCTACGTCATGGTCACCGAGCCGCTGGGCGCGCGCCTGGTCGAAGCCGTCAACACGCGCGCGGCCGTGTACGACACGCGCTTTGCCTTCGACTACTACCGCGCCTTGCCGGACACGCGGCTGCTGTGGGGCGGCCGCATTTCCGTGCGCGATCGTTCGGCGCATGCGGTCAAGCATCTGCTGCGCAGGGACCTGGCCCGCGTGTACCCGCAACTGGCCGACGTGCGCATCGACCATGCCTGGTCGGGCCTGATGAGCTACGCCCGCCACGAGATGCCGCAGATCGGCACCGACGGCCGGGGCCTGTGGTGGGCACAGGCCTTCGGCGGCCACGGCCTGGCGCCGACCACGGTCGCCGGAAAGCTGCTGGCCGGCGCGCTTGCGGGCGACGACGAAGGCTGGCGTGAATTTTCCGACTTCGGGCTGGTGCGCAGTTTCCGCCCCTTCGGTTACCTCGGCGCGCAGGCGCGCTACAGTTGGCTGCAGATGAAAGACCGCCTCAAGGAGGCGCTGGAAGGTTGAACATGGCGCGGGAAATCACCTGGTCGGATTTCGAGAAAGTGCTGATCGTCGCCGGCACGGTGACGCGCGTGGAAGCCTTTCCCGAGGCGCGCAAGCCGGCGTGGAAGGTCTGGGCGGATTTCGGCCCCCATGGCGAAAAGAAGACCAGCGCGCAGATCGCGTCGCTGTATGCGCCCGAGGATCTCGTCGGCCGGCAGATCGTGGGCGTCATCAATTTTCCGGAAAAGCAGATCGGGCCGTTCCGTTCGCAGTTCCTGCTGACCGGCTTTCCCACCGACCAGGGCGTGGTCGTCACCACCGTCGAGCGCCCGGTGCCCGACGGCACGCGCATGGCCTGATTTCTCGGCGGGCGCGTCACCACCATGGTCGGCCACCCTTTATTTTGCAGGTGTTTTGCAGGAGCGAGCCCGGCTCGCGATGGTCTGGATTGCGGCAAGCCTCCGGCCATCACGAGCAGGGCCCGCTCTGCGGCGCAGCCGACAAAATCCATGCGACCAACCAGCCCGGCGCGATCGACGAGACGCCGGCGGCAGGGCACGTCAATTCCCGCGGCGGCGGTCCAGCCAGACCTCCAGGCCCTGCGCATTCAGCTCGATGTCGATGGCGAGCAGTGCGCGCGCGTCGGCGGCGGGCAATCCCGAGCCGTGTTCCCGCAGCGACTCGAGATACAGCCGTTCCAGCGCCGCCACCAGCGCCGCGTGGCGGTTTTCGGCCCCGGCCTGCCGGTGCGCGATGGCCACCATGGCATCGATGCAGCGGTGCAGGTCGTCGCCCAGGCGCTTCACGTCGCGCACGGGACCGAAGTGGGTGAGGTGGACGGCCGGCGGATCGAGCGCCACCAGGCGCCGGATCGAGGCGTGCAGGGCGTCGGGGTCGAACTGCACCGGCGAGGTGGTGGGAATGATGAACGGCCCGTTGTCGCTGTCCAGTTCGCGATAGGACAGGCCGAAGGTGTCGCCGCTGAACACGTGCCCGCTGCGCGTGTCGTGGACGGCATTGTGGTGGCGCGCGTGGCCGGGCGTGTCCAGGCAGCGCAGGATGCGTCCGGCCAGATTCACCTCGTGGCCGTCGGGCGCTTCGACCACGCGCTCGGCCGGCACCGGCACCAGCGCACCGTAGCTGCGGCGCATCTCTTCCTCGCCGTAGACCGCCGTGGCACCGGCCCACAGTTTCGACGG
>CAZBZD010000210.1:0-3407 GCA_964496295.1 uncultured Rhodanobacteraceae bacterium
TCTCGCGCAAGATCCTCATGATCCAGGGCGATGGCGACTACGCCGCCGCCAGCAAGCTCACCGAAACCATGGGCGTGATCCGCCCGCAACTGGCGCGCGACCTCGAGCGCCTGGAAAGCGCGCACATTCCGATCGACGTGACCTTCAGGCAGGGCCTGGACGTGCTGGGGCTGGGCCGGGACTGAGACGGCACGGGGCGGGCTCGTGCCTGCCCCGTCCTGCCCGGGTGTCGGATCGCCCGGCAGTGCCCCGGCGAAGCGCACGGCAACATGGATGGGGCGTCCGGGTCACGGAACCGGAGTACGGTGCCCGGGCGCGTCCGTCAGATGTAGTCGAACGCGGGCGGAAAGACGACGACGACCAGGATCGCCCACGCGGCGTAGACGTACAGGTAATTCGTCTGCCAGCGTTCGAGGCCGGCGAACGATCCGCGTCCGCGCAGAAAGCGCACGCAGGCCACGGCCGACCCCAGCAGGTTGACCAGCAGGATCACGTTCTCGCCGAGCGCGGCCGTCCGGTTCGGGGTGAAGCCGAATTCCGAGATGCGCGCGGCAATGGCCCACAGCGCGACCGCGTCGGCGAGCAGGGCGCTGATCACCAGCACGACCTGCAGCACGTCGAAGAGTCCGGGCGGCGACGACGGATCGCGCGCGGAGATCGCGTACAGCAGCAACCCGAGCACGACCACCAGCACCAGGTCGAAGGCGATCAGCACGTCGCGCGCGATGTCGATGCCGTGCCCGGTGACGAGCAGTGCCACCAGGAAAGCCACCAGCAACGCGGCGAACAGGGGCGTGAACAGCCGTGTCAGCACCGGCGCCATGTTCTCGACCACGCTCTGCTTGGCCTCGACCAGCCACGAGGCGACGATGACCGCGCCCGCCGCGCCGCGCGGGACCAGCCACGACAGGAACGGCCCGGCATCGACGCCGATGGCCTGGAAGATCATGGCCGTCAGCGCCGTGAGCACGCCGCCGCCGAGCGCGATCAGCACGTAGTAGATGACGAGCTCGCCGGTGAAGCGGATGAAGTCCATGCGCCCCGCCACGTCTTTCCAGCGGCGGCCCGCGTAGGCGACGCCGACGACCAGCCAGAGCGCGATCGGCAGGTGCAGGGCCGTGAGCACTTCGGTGTCGGCCAGCGCGCCGGCCGGGCCGGGCGCGGCAAAGGGCCAGAGGTTGACGATGACGGCCGCCGCGACGCATGCCGCGGCAAGCCCGGTCCATGCGCGCACGCCGAGCTGCCGCTTCCACGCGAAGTAGCCGGCCAGGAAGGGCAGGACGAGCAGGCCCAGGTTGCGCGTGTAGAAGCCGGCGCCGGCGTCGTCGAAAGGCATGCCGAAAAGGACCGGCGCCTTGACGGCCACGGCCGCCGCCACGGCAAGGCCGAGCGCGACGAGGGCATCCTTGCGGGTGCGCCCGGGCGCTTCCGCGGTGTCGCCGGAAACGACGACGAGCTGCTTCCACAGCCGCTCCGCGTGCTCGCGTGCGAATTCGCGCGACAGCGCGTCCAGGTCGCCCATGCGCTTCACCGCCACCAGGAATGCTTCGTCGTCGGCGAGGCCTGCATCGGCCAGCGCCGCGATCTGCTCGCGGAGATGGTCCTCCAGTTCCGCCATGTCGACCGCGTGGATGGCCTGCCGGCGGCGCAGATAGTCGCGCCACTGGTCGATCTGCCGCTCGACGATGCTGGCGGGTTCCGGCAGCGGCATGGCTCAGGTTCCTTGCGGCAGCATGGTTCCCGGCGCCGGAGCGTCGGGCAGCGCGAGCGATTTCCAGATGCCGCGCAGCGTCGCGTCGACCGCCTGCCACTGCTGGCGCTCCTGGACGAGCTGGTCGCGACCGGCGGGGGTGATCCGGTAATACTTGCGCCGGCGGCCGCTGTCGGCGACGCGCCACGTCGCCTTGACATGCCCCTGCCGTTCGAGCCGGTGCAGGACCGGGTAAAGCATGCCGTCCGTCCACGCCATGCGCCCCGAAGACAACTCGCGGACGCGCTTCAGGATGGCGTAGCCGTAACTGTCACCCTCGGCCAGGATCGCCAGCACGATCGGCGTGGAGGAAGCGGCAATCAGGTCCTTGTTGATGTCCATGCGCGATTCCGGTAGTGGTCAGTCAGCTCCCCAGATGGGTGAAGATGCCGACCGCAAGCTCCGCCCATGCGTAGAGGAATCCCGCCGCGAACACGGCGCCGAGAGCCGGCCAATACTTGCGCGGCACCTTCCTGGCCGCCAGCACGAACAGGCTGCCCGTGCCGAACACGAGGATGCCCATGACGACGAAGTCCACGAGGGTCCAGTCCACCTCTGCGGTGAACTGCATCGCCAGCAGGGGAACCAGCAACACGAGACAGGTCCCCAGCGCGATCCACGCAAACACGACGTTGCGCATGACGACATTGCCGATGGCCGTATGCATGGTGCCTTGCCTCCGCTCGCCACACATGGCGACATGTTTGCCTTGTGCTGTTATACATTGCAGTTCAAGGTATGTAAAGTGCCTGCATCCGAAGCGGCAAAAAACGACGGGGCGGAATCCGAAGATCCCGCCCCGTCGTTTTTTTGCCCTGGACCGGCGTGCCTACTGCGGCAGCGCCAGGTCGTCGAGCAGCGCCTTGAGGAAGCGCGCGGCGTCGCCGCCGGTGGCGGCGCGGTGGTCGAAGCTCAGCGAGATCGGCAGACGGCGGTGCACTTCCACGCCGCCCATCACCGCGACCACGTCGTGGGACAGGCCGCCGGCGCCGACGATGGCCACGCACGGCGGCACCACGATCGGGCTGGCGTAGCGACCGGCGAACATGCCGAAGTTGCTCAGGCTGATGGTGTAGCCGGACAGCTCCGAGGACGGGATGCTGCGGTCCATGGTCTGCTGGCGCAGGCGGTTGATGCCGGCGCGCACGCCCTGGGCGTCGAGCATGTCGGCGTTGCGCAGGGCCGGCACGAACAGGCCGTCGTCGGTGTCCACGGCGATGCCGATGTCCACGTGCGGATGCTTCGTGATCGTCAGGTCTTCGTCGTTGAACCAGGCGTTCAGCACCGGCACCGCCTTGCAGGCGGCGACGATGGCGCGGATCAGGCGCGCGGTGATGTCCTGCTTGCCGATCCAGGCGTTCAGGTCGGCGTCGTCGACGATGGTGGTGTTGACCACGCGCGCGTGGGCGTCGGCCATGACGCGGGCCATGTTGCGGCGCACGCCCTTGAGCTGTTCGGGCTGGCCGCTGGCCGTTTCGGCGGCAGCCTGCGGCGGGCGCGTGCGCACCGGCTTGCCGGCCTGCGACACGGCGCTGCGCGCGGCCGGGGCAGGTGCGGTGGCCGGCTGCGCGGCACGGGCCGGGGCGCTGCCCTGGCGGGCGGTGCCGTTGGCGGCGGCGTCCTTGACGTCCTTCATGGTGATCACGCCGCCTTCGCC
>CAZBZD010000211.1:0-3348 GCA_964496295.1 uncultured Rhodanobacteraceae bacterium
CGTGGGTGATGTCCATGGCCGCCAGCACCGCGAGGCGGTCGAAGCCGGGGCTTTTCGCCGCGCGGCGCAGCTTGCGCATGCGCGTGTCCAGGAACGAGGCGGCCTCGAGCAGGCCGTCGCGCTCTTCCGGCTCGCAGGCCACCAGGAATTCGCGGTCGATCAACTTGATGGAAACCGGCTCGGTCATGGAAAGTGCTTCCCGTGCGTCAACTGTTGTTTTCCAGGGCCTTCAGGCGCTGGATCATGGCCTCGACGCGGCTGCGCGCCTGCTCGTTGCGGGCCATCAGGCTGGCACGCTCGCCGCTGAGCTGCTCCTGGCTGTGGCGCAGACCGCGGTTCTCGTCGTTGAGCCGGTGCAGCGTGGCCAGCAGTCGTTCGACCGTGGATTCCAGGGCGGCGATTTCGGATTCAAGCGGATCGGGTGCGCTCATTGGTTCGACTATAGCAGGTGATCGGAAGGCGGCGGCCCATTATTTCGCACGGGAGGCGCGGGCGTGCAAGTGCCGGCGTCACGGTGTGGGTTTTCTCGTGCATGAATGTCAGAATGAGGGCACGCCCAACGGAACGCTGCTCGTGGATACACCCCTGACCCATGCCCGGCTCCAGTCCGCGCTCGCCGGCACCGCCCTGGCCATCGACGCCAGCGAACTGGACGGCCTGCTGGCCGGTTTCGTCTGCGGGGGCGGCAAGGCGGACCGCGAGCAACTGGCGGCCGCGCTGCAACTGGAAGGCGACGATCCGCAGGTGGATGCCCTGCTGGGGCAGATGCACGATGCCTGCGTGCACCATCTGGAGCATCTGGAGATGGGCCTGGAGCCCCTGCTGCCGGCCGATGCCAGGCCCTTGCGCGAACGCGTGGACGCGCTGGTGGACTGGACGCGGGGCTTTCTCGGCGGCTTCGGCCTGGCCGGTGCCTCGGCCGATGCGCTGACCGACGCCGGTCGCGAGGTCCTGCGCGACATGGGCGCCATTGCCGGCTCGCGCCCCACGCTCGAGGATGACGACGGGCAGGGCAGCGACGAGGACGAGAGCGCCCTGATGGAACTGCTGGAATTCGTGCGGGTGGGGGCGATGCTGCTGCACACCGAAGTGGCGATGGCCGCGGCGCCGCCGGCAAGCGACAGGCGGCACTGAGCATGGCACGACAGGGGAAGGACGCGACGACGGCGATCCTCGGCAAGGCCGAATTCAGCCGTCGTCGCCGGCAGTTGATGCGCATGGCCGGTCCCGATGCGGCAGTGCTGGTGGCCGCCGCGCCCGAGCGCATGCGCAACGCCGACGCGCCGTGGCCGTACCGGCAGGATTCGGACTTCCACTACCTCAGCGGCTTCCCCGAGGCGAAGGCATTGCTGGTGCTGCTGCCCGGCCGTCGCCAGGGCGAGGTGATCCTGTTCTGCCGCGAACGCGATGCCGGGGCCGAACGCCTGCACGGCCCGCGCGTCGGCACCGGGCAGGCGGTCGAGGCCTACGGCATGGACGATGCCTTTCCCATCGACGACGTGGACGACATCCTGCCCGGCATGCTCGAAGGCCGCGCGCGGGTGTACTGCCACTTCGGCCGCGACGTCGAATTCGACGCGCACCTGCTGGCATGGATGCGACGCCTGCGCGCGCTGCGCGGTGGCGGCGTGGTACCCAAGGAATTCGTGGCCCTGGGTCACCTGCTGCACGATTTGCGCCTGTACAAGTCGCGTGCCGAGCTGAAGCTGATGCGGCAGGCCGCGGCCATCGCCACCCAGGCGCACCTGCGCGCCATGCGGGTGGCGCGTCCGGGCGTCGCCGAGTACACGGTCGAGGCCGAGCTGATGCACGTGATGCGCAGCCAGGGCGTGGTGCCGTCGTTTCCGCCCTGCGTGGCGGGCGGCGCCAACGCCTGCATCGCGCACTACCACGCCAATCGCGGCACGCTGGCCGAGGGCGACCTGCTGCTGCTCGATGCCGGCGCGGAGGTCGGCTGCTACGCCTCGGACATGGCGCGCACGTTCCCCGTCGGCGGGCGCTTCAGCGCCGAGCAGCGTGCCCTGTACGAGGTGGTGTGGGCGGCGCAGCAGGCGGCCATCGACGCGGTGCGTCCCGAGCAGCCGTTCGAGGCCGCGCACCACGCCGCGGTACGCGTCATCACCGAGGGCCTGCGTGAACTGAAGCTGCTCAAGGGCGGCGTGGACAAGGCCATCGACAGCGGCGCCTACAAGCGCTTCTTCCCCTACAAGACCGGCCACTGGCTGGGCCTGGACGTGCACGACGTGGGCGACTACCGCGTCGACGGCCAGTCGCGCGTGCTGGAAGCGGGCATGGTGCTGACCGTGGAGCCGGGCATCTACGTGCAGCCGGACGATGACGGCGTCGCCGAACGCTGGCGCGGCATCGGCATCCGCATCGAGGACGACGTCGCCGTCACGCGCGAAGGGCACGAAGTGCTGACCGCGGCGATGCCGAGCGAGGCCTCGGCCATCGAGGCGCTGGTGGCGGAAGGACGGGAACCCCGGAAGGCGTAGGGCGGGCACTGCCCGCGGCATGGGTCTTCATCGGCGGGCAGTGCCCGCCCTACCCGAAACCCGAGCCCCGAGCCCCGAGCCCCGAGTCCCAAGTCCCGAGTCCCGAGTCCCGAGTCCCGAGTCCCGAGCAGAGTGGATACTGCCTGCCGGTTGTCGCCTGTCGCACGATGTCATGCGCGGGTCACGGCGCCCCTTGTCGGGCAATGCCCGAGCCCCGCTCGAAGATCGGCAAAAACGGGTAGGGCGGGCACTGCCCGCCGCTTTCCCGTGGCTCACAGGATGCCTCGGAATCGCCCCAGCGCTTCCAGGCGCTCCACCACGTCGTCCACCGTGATCAATGCCATCACGCCCGGTCGCTCGATTTTCCCGCCCCACGGCAATTCGTTCGCCGGCTTGCCCAGGAACTTGCGTGCGGCCTCGTCGTAGCGGTCGACGCACCAGCGGCGGTCGGACCAGGGTCCGGAGCGTTCCGGGTTGCTGGCCGCATGCAGGCCGAGCACCTTGCAGCCGACGGCATTGGCCATGTGCATCGGCCCCGAGTCCGGCGTCAGCAACATGCCGGCGCGGGCAAACAGTGCCAGCGCCTTTTTCAGCGTGTCCTTGCCGGTGAGGTCGACGGGCGTGCTTTTCGTCTTCGCCAGGATGGCATCGGCCATGCGCCGCTCGCCGTCGGACGGCCCGCCGGTAAGCAACACGCGCAGGCCGCGCGCGGCGGCATGGTCGATCACCGCGGCATAGCGTTCCGGCAGCCAGTTGCGCAGGGCGTGGCTGGAACTGGGGCTGACGACCAGCGTCGGTGCGGCATCGGGAATCTGCTCGCGTGCCCAGTCGCGTGCCTCGTCGGGTACCGGGA
>CAZBZD010000212.1:0-3340 GCA_964496295.1 uncultured Rhodanobacteraceae bacterium
CGCAGCACGGCGTTGACCAGGCTGGCCAGGCGCGGGCGCTGCAGCGCGCGCACGGCCTCGACCGTGGCGGCGACGGCGGCGTAGGCGGGCAGCTTGAGGATCTCGATCTGCACCAGGCCGATCACCAGCAGCGCGTGCACGGCCGGCTGGCGGCGGCGGACGGGTTGGTCCAGCATCAGCTTCAGCGCGGCGTCGTAGCGCAGCCACCAGCGCGCGCCCTCGTGCAGCAGCGCGCTCAGCATGGCGCGATCGCGCGGATCGGCCAGGCGCGGCGCGCTGCGCGTCAGCACCTCGCGCAGCGACGCGCCCTTGATGGCCACCTCGGCCAGGGCGCCGGCCGCGAGGGCGCGCACGTTGAAGGTCTTGGCTGGGGCGGGTTGCATGGAGCGGAATCGTTTCTCGGGGTGGATGGGTGCCGGAGGCGGGCGTGGCGCAATCACCATGGCGACGGACATGCCGGGATGCAAGACCCGGACGTTGCCGCGGTCATGCCGGCGGGCGCAGTTCCGGGTGCGCGTTGAGATAGTCGGCGGCGCTGATGCGGCGGCCGCCGGGGCGCTGCAAGTCCTTGATGCGCAAGGCGCCTTCGCCGCAGGCCAGGTCGATGCCGGTGGCCGCGGCGGCGAGCACGGTGCCCGGGGCGGCCGGTGCGGGGCGCTCGATGGCCTCGGCGCGCCACACCCGCACGCGTTCGCCGGCCAGCTCCAGCGTGGCGCCCGGCCACGGGTCGAAGGCGCGGATCCTGCGCGCGAGCTCGGTCGCGGCCAGGCCCGGGTCGAGCGCGGCCTCGGCCTTGTCCAGCTTGCGCGCGTAGGTGGCGCCGGCGTCGGGCTGCGGCGTGGCGGCCAGCACCTCGCCCTCGAGGGTGCGGCGCAGGCCTTCTTCCAGCACCTCGGCGCCCAGCGCGGCGAGGCGGTCGTGCAGGCTGCCGGCGGTGTCGTCGGCGCTGATCGGCGTGCGCCGTTCGAGCAGCACCGGGCCGGTGTCCAGGCCGGCCTCCATGCGCATCAGGCACACGCCGGTCTCGGCGTCGCCGGCGTCGATGGCGCGCTGGATCGGCGCCGCGCCGCGCCAGCGCGGCAGCAGGCTGGCATGCACGTTCCAGCAGCCCAGGCGCGGGAGGTCCAGCACCGCCTGCGGCAGCAGCAGGCCGTAGGCGACCACGACCATCAGGTCCGGCGCCAGCGCGGCCAGGCGCGCCTGCGCTTCGGGATTTTTCAGGGTATCGGGCTGTTCGACCGCGATGCCGGCATCCAGTGCGGCCCGCTTGACCGGGCTGGCCACCCGTTTGCGCCCGCGTCCGGCACGGCGATCCGGCCGGGTATGGACGGCCACCACTTCCACGCCGTCGACGCGGCGGCAGGCTTCCAGGCAGGGCACGGCAAATTCGGGCGTCCCGGCGAACACCACGCGCAGCGAAGCAGGCATGTGTCAGCCCGCCTTGCGGCGCTGCTTCTCCAGGCGCTTGAGCAGCATGGAGCGCTTCAGCGGCGACAGGTAGTCGACGAACACCTTGCCGTCCAGGTGGTCCAGCTCGTGCTGGATGCACACGGCGTCGAGGCCGTCGACCTCGCGGGTGACGGTGTTGCCGTCCACGTCCTCGGCCTCGACGTGGATCCAGTCGGCGCGCTTGACGTCGGCGAAGATGCCGGGGAAGGACAGGCAGCCTTCCTGGTACACCTGCTCGCCGCGCTTGTCGCTGATGCGCGGGTTGATCAGCACCTGCGGGTCGCTGCGGTCCTCGGAGATGTCCATCACGAACACGCGCCGGGTCACGCCGACCTGGGTCGCGGCCAGGCCGATGCCGTTGGCGGCGTACATGGTCTCGAGCATGTCGCCGGCCAGTTTCGCCAGCGCGTCGTCGAACACGCGCACCGGCTCGGCCGTGTCGCGCAGGCGTGGATCGGGAAATTCGAGGATGTTCAGGATGGCCATGGCAAACCCGTTGTGCAAGGCGACCGGACAGAGGTGATACCGCCAAATTGCGGGCGATTTGGCGAAAACCAAGCCGCGACCCCACTACGATGGCGCTATTCTAAAGGACTCCCGGCCCGATCTCACGCGGCTTGAGCCGGGAAATGCCGAAACCGAGGCCCGTCGACGGCACATGGCCCCGACGGGAGGGTTTCGCAATCGGCAGCTTTGTATACACTCGTCGTATCCGGGGAAACGGGGGAATTGCCCGCCATGCTAAAGAAGACACTTGCACTGCTGGCCGGCCTGGCGGTCGCGCTGACGGCCTACGCGGCCACCACGCACCTGAAGCCGGGCCATCCGGACCACTACGTGGTCAAGAAGGGGGACACGCTGTGGGACATTTCCGCGCGCTTCCTCACCCAGCCCTGGTACTGGCCGGAAATCTGGCAGGCCAACCCGCAGGTGC
This sequence comes from uncultured Rhodanobacteraceae bacterium, assembly GCA_964496295.1. Classification (GTDB taxonomy): domain Bacteria; phylum Pseudomonadota; class Gammaproteobacteria; order Xanthomonadales; family Rhodanobacteraceae; genus Oleiagrimonas. The sequence goes on from CAZBZD010000212.1 coordinate 2,384, forward strand.
ACAACCCGCACCTGATCTATCCGGGCGACGTGCTCAACCTGTCCTACGACCACGGCGCGACGATCAAGCTCGAACCGGGCATCCACGAGGGCAAGAAGCCGATCACGGCGATCCCGCTGGCGCAGCTGAAGCTGTTCCTCAAGAACATGCGCGTGCTCGATTCGGACACGCTCGAGGATTCGCCCTACGTGATGGCGTTCGAGGAGAACCAGCTGCGCGGCACGCCCGGCAAGTTCGTCTACGTGCGCCAGATCGAGGCCAGCCCCGGGCAGAAGTTCGCCATCGTGCGCCCCGGCCACGTGTTCCGCCAGTATGACGAGCCCGGCGCGCACGGCTCGAACATCGCCGGCCACCTGCTGGAAAGCAACGTCGGCATGGTGCCGGGCCCGTGGAAGGAAAACTTCCGCAACGACGGCCATTACGGCAGCGGCGAGGAAATCGGCGTGGAAGTGCAGGTGATCGGCCACGCCGAGGTGCTGCGCACGGGCGATCCGACCACGCTGCTGATCACCGATTCGAAGATGGAAATCCGCAAGGGCGACCGCCTGCTGCCGGTCGACGACCATCCCTACGACCCGTATTTCTACCCGCACGCGCCCGAGGCCGTGTCCGACAACGCGCGCGTGATCGCCTTCGCGCACGCGCTGTACGCGGTCGGCAAGCGCCAGGTGGTGGCGCTGTCGGTGGGCAGTGCCGACGGCATCGACAACGGCACCACGTTCTCGATCTTCCAGCCCGGCGACGTCGTGCATGACGACGTGTCCGGCTACGCGCTGCATTCGAGCATGGGCGACCACGTCAAGCTGCCGGACGAATACATCGGCCACGTGATGGTGTTCCGCACCTTCGACCGCGTCAGCTACGGCCTGGTCATGGATTCCATCCGGCCGGTGAAGCTGGGCGACAAGCTGAAGATGCCGGAATAAAAGATCGGGACCGGGGACCCGGAAACGACCC
>CAZBZD010000213.1:0-3298 GCA_964496295.1 uncultured Rhodanobacteraceae bacterium
AGCCCCGCAGCCCCGCAGCCCCGCAGCCCCGCAGCCCCGCAGCCCCGCAGCCCCGAAAAAAAAAGCCGCAGCCCGAAGGCTGCGGCTCCTCGCCCGGTTCCCCGGGCATCGTCGTCGATCGTCACTCGCGACGTGACGCGTCGTCCTTGTTGCCGAGGTAACCATCCACCCAGTGCCGGGCGATGCGGCCGGCGGCATCGCGGCCGCCCAGACCGAAGGCCAGGGCCACGGCCACGGCCACGGCACCCAGCGTCAGGCCGAAGGCCAGGTTGACGATGGCTTCGGCAAAGCCCATCGCGTGCAGGCCCATCGCGATCACCAGGCCGAGAATGGCGATGCGCGCGATCATGGCCAGCGTGGCGCTGTGATCGCTCGAAGTCTGCCGGATCGCCTTGGCGGCAAGGTTGGCCAGCCACTGGCCCACGGCCAGGATGATCAGGCCGAACAAGACCTGGGAGGCAAAGCCGATCAATTGCTCGAACAGGTCGTCGATGCCGGTGAAGTTGAGGCGGTGGGCCGCCTCCATCACGGCAAAGGCCATCACGAAGAACAGCGCGATCCGTCCCACGACCTGCGACGGCGTGGCATGCGCGGTGGCGGTGCCTTCCGCGCCGGGGGTCGCCGCGGCGGGCTGGAACCCGAGGCGCGCCGGCAGCCGGTCGAACCCGAGCTGTTCCAGCAACTGCGCCAGCATCTGCGCCACGAAGCGACCGATGAACCAGGCGATGAACAGGATGATGGCCGCCGCCACGATGTTCGGGATGGCGTCCATGAACAGCTTCAGCATGTGACGTGCCGGCTGCGCGATGACGTCGATCTGCAGCGCGTTGAGCGCGGCGATCAGCGCCGGCACGAGCACGAAGATGAACACCAGCGTGCCGCACAGCTGCGACACCTTGACGCCGCTCTTGCCGTCCTTGCCCTGGGCAAGCTGGTCCACGCGGGTCACCCCGAGCACGCTGGTCACCACGTTGCGCAGCACCTTGGCGATGAGGTAGCCGATGCCGCCGATGAACAGGGCCGCGACGATGTTGGGAACGAAGCCGAGGATCTCGTGGACCATGTCGGTCAGCGGGGTCAGCAGCCCGTTCATTTCCAGCGCGCCCACGATGGCCGGCAGGAACAGCAGGATGATGAGCCAGAACAGCACGTCGCCCAGGGAACGGGAGATCGGCGGCGAAGATGCCTTGCCGTCCGCGGGAGCGAGTTTCTGGTCCAGCCCCGTCGCGGCGATGCCCTTGCCGACGAACTTGCGCACCAAGGTGGCCACCAGCCAGGCAATGACGCCCAGGGCGGCGGCCAGCAGGATGCGCGGCAGGTACAGCATCACGGCACCGGCCAGGGAAGACAGCGGGCCGGAGACGCTGTCCAGGCGCAGCACGTTGAACACGCCGATCAGGGTGAACAGCAGGATCACCCAGAACACCACGCTGGCGACGATTTTCTCGATGTCCAGCGAGGATCGGGTCGGGCCCGACAGGCGGTCGTTGAGATGGATGGCGGCCAGGACCTTGCGCAACACCGCCCGGACGATCAGGGCGACGATCCAGCCGACGATGAGGATGGCGATGGCGCCTGCGATACGCGGAAGATATTCCCCGACATTGCCGGCCCATGCGGGCCAACTGAATGAATCCATGATTCCCCTCCTTTGTTCGGGTGCAACTGCAACTGCAACAATGAGCCCCCGTTCCCTCGCCACAGCCTACTCCCCGCGGCTGGAAGCCGCGACCCGCGCCTGCGGCGCTTGTTCATTTGCGTGTACGTGCCGTGAAATCCGGCGACGGATCCGTGCCGGGAGGCTTCGATGGCTGCAGGCCGCGGGAGAGGGCGGCCGCGGTGTCAGGCGTTGCCGGTCCGCGGCAGCACCTCGCGCGCGGCATCCAGCGTGGCGTCGATGATCCCGTCGTCGTGTGCCGCGGACATGAAGCCGGCCTCGAACGCCGATGGCGCCAGGAACACGCCGCGCTCCAGCATGCCGTGGAAAAAGCGTTTGAACCTGTCGCCGTCGCAGGCCGTGGCCTGGGCGTAAGTTTCGACTTTGTCGGCGTTGAAGAACAACCCGAACATGGCGCCGACGCGGTTGCTGCTGAACGGCACGCCGGCTTCGTCGGCAATCGCCTGCAGGCCGTCGGTGAGTCGTTCCACCTTGCGTTCCAGTGCGTCGTGGAAACCGGGTGTCTGGATCAGTTCCAGCATCGCAAGGCCCGCGGCCATGGCGACTGGATTGCCGGACAGCGTGCCGGCCTGGTAGATCGGCCCGGTCGGCGCGACCTGCTCCATCAGCTCCCGTTTGCCGCCATAGGCGCCGACCGGCATGCCGCCGCCGATGATCTTGCCGAAGGTGGTCAGGTCGGGCATCACGCCGTAACGCGCCTGTGCGCCACCCAGGGCCACGCGGAAGCCGGTCATCACTTCGTCGAAGATCAGTACCGTGCCGTGCCGCGTGCACAGCTCGCGCAGGCCTTCGAGGAAGCCCTCGACCGGCGGGATGCAGTTCATGTTGCCGGCCACCGGCTCGATGATCAGGCCGGCGATCTCCCCGCCCTGTTCGGCAAACAGTTTTTGCGCGGCGGCAAGGTCGTTGTAGGGCAGGGTCAGCGTGAGGTCGGCGTTGGCCTTGGGCACGCCGGGCGAGGTCGGCACCCCGAAGGTCAGCGCGCCGGAGCCGGCCTTGACCAGGAAACTGTCGCCATGGCCGTGGTAGCAGCCCTCGAACTTGACGATCTTGCCGCGCCCGGTCGCGCCGCGTGCCAGGCGGATGGCCGACATGGTGGCCTCGGTGCCCGAGTTGACCATGCGCAGCATTTCCACCGACGGCACCAGCCGCGCCACGGTCTCGGCCATGACCACTTCGGCTTCGCACGGCGTGCCGAAGGACAGGCCGTCGGCGATGGCGCGCTCGACCGCATCGCGTACCCGCGGATGGTTGTGGCCGACGATCATCGGCCCCCACGAGCCGACATAGTCGATGTAGCGCTTGCCGTCGACGTCCCACAGGCAGGCGCCGTCGGCGCGCGCGGTGAAAAACGGCTCGCCGCCGACCGAGCCGAAGGCGCGGACCGGCGAGTTGACGCCGCCCGGCATGCGTTTGGCGGCGCGCTGGAAAAGTTCGTGGCTGTGGCTCATGACTTGTTCGCGGGTGGGGCAAAAAGGGGTTGGAAGCGCTGCGCCGCGGCGCGCACGTCGGGCGCGTCGAAAACGGCGCTGATGACGGCCAGGAAGTCGGCCCCGGCGGCCACCAGCTCGCGCCCATTGTCGGCGTTGATGCCGCCGATGGCCACCAGCGGCAGGCCGA
>CAZBZD010000214.1:0-3280 GCA_964496295.1 uncultured Rhodanobacteraceae bacterium
CGGCCTCGTCGCGCACGCCGCCCAGGCTCATGCGCACGAACTTGCGGTTGGTGGCACGCGCGATCGACTGCCCCAGCGAAGTCTTGCCCACGCCGGGCGGGCCGACCAGGCACAGGATCGGGCCCTTCATGGTCTTCACGCGCTGCTGCACGGCCAGGTATTCGAGGATGCGCTCCTTGACCTTTTCCAGGCCGTAGTGGTCGGTGTCCAGGGTTTCCTCGGCCATCTTCAGGTCGCGGTGCACCTTGGAGTGCTTCTTCCACGGCACGCCGACCAGCCAGTCGAGGTAATTGCGCACCACGGCGGCCTCGGCCGACATCGGCGACATCATCCTGAGCTTGCCGAATTCCTGGTTGGCCTTGGTCAGCACGGCCCTGGGCATGCCGGCGTCGGCGATCTTCTTCTCCAGTTGCTCGATTTCGCTGGTGCCCTCGCCGTTGTCGCCCAGTTCCTTCTGGATCGCCTTCATCTGCTCGTTGAGGTAGTACTCGCGCTGGCTCTTTTCCATCTGCGACTTGACGCGGCCGCGGATGCGCTTCTCCACCTGCTGCAGGTCCATCTCGCCGTCGACCTGGCCGACCAGCATTTCCAGGCGCTTGCCGACGTCCAGGGTCTCCAGCACCTGCTGCTTGTCGGCCAGGCGCACGGACAGGTGCGCGGCGATGCTGTCGGCCAGGCGCGAGGGATCGTCGATGCCCGACAGCGTGGACAGGATTTCCGGCGGCAGCTTGCGGCTCTGCTTCACCAGTTGTTCGAACAGCGACACCAGGGTGCGCGAGACCACTTCCAGTTCGCGCTCGTTGCTGCCGTAGTCGGATTCCACCAGGTGCGCCCGGGCCGACAGCACCTGCTCGCCGGGTTCCCATGCATCGACAACGATGCGGGACTGGCCCTCGACCAGCACCTTCACGGTGCCGTCGGGCAGTTTCAGCAGCTGCAGGACGTTGGCCAGCGTGCCCATCCCGTAGAGGTCGTCGGCGCCGACGGGGTCGTCCGTGTCCGGGCTTTTCTGCGCCACCAGCAGGATCTGGCGTTCGTTCTCCATGGCCAGTTCCAGCGCGTGCATGGACTTGTCGCGGCCCACGAACAGCGGAATGACCATGTTGGGGTACACCACCACGTCGCGCAGCGGCAGGACCGGCAGGATGTCGAGAGCTCCGGATCGGGTTGACTTGCGGGGCATCGGATGGGCCTCTGGAATTCGTTGTGCGACAAGCCCGAGACTGCGCCCGGGCCCTGATATGGATCAAGTGGTGGCAAATGCCGGCGGATCAAGGCATCGCGCGCGCCCTTCCCGGCCGCAACCTCCCGGCACGCGGGCCGGGGCGGATGGCCGGCCCATCAACGCAAAACGCCACCGTGACACGGTCACGATGGCGCGACGTGCAACCACGGCACCGGTTCAAGCCGCGCCGCCGGCCTCTTCCAGCTTGTCCGCCGGCGCCTGCATGTTGCCGTGGTAGATGAGGTAGGGCTCGGCCTGGCCCTCGATGACGGCGTCGTCCACCACCACCTTGCTGACGTGCTCCAGCGACGGCAGCTCGTACATGGTGTCCAGCAGCACCTGCTCCAGGATGGTGCGCAGGCCGCGTGCGCCGGTCTTGCGCTTGAGCGCCTTGCGCGCGATGGCACGCAGGGCCTCGGGGCGGAATTCCAGCTCCACGTTTTCCATCTCGAACAGCTTCTTGAACTGCTTGGTGACGGCGTTCTTCGGCTCGACCAGGATGCGCACCAGCGCGTCCTCGTCCAGCTCGTCCAGCGTGGCCACCACGGGCAGGCGGCCGACGAACTCGGGGATCAGGCCGAAACGCACCAGGTCGTCCGGCTCCACCGTGGACAGCAGCTTGCCGATGTTTTCCTTGCGGTCCTTGCTGCGCACCTCGGCGGAAAAGCCGATGCCGGTGGTTTCCGAACGCTGCTGGATGACCTTCTCCAGCCCGGCGAACGCACCACCGCAAATGAACAGGATGTTCTTGGTGTCGACCTGCAGGAACTCCTGCTGCGGATGCTTGCGCCCGCCCTGCGGCGGAATCGAGGCCAGGGTGCCCTCGATCAGCTTCAGCAGCGCCTGCTGCACGCCCTCGCCCGACACGTCGCGGGTGATCGACGGGTTCTCGCTCTTGCGCGAGATCTTGTCGATCTCGTCGATGTAGACGATGCCGGCCTGGGCCTTGTCGACGTCGTAATCGCACTTCTGCAGCAGCTTCTGGATGATGTTCTCGACATCCTCGCCCACGTAGCCGGCCTCGGTCAGCGTGGTGGCGTCGGCGATGGTGAACGGCACGTTGAGCAGGCGCGCCAGCGTTTCGGCCAGCAGCGTCTTGCCCGAACCGGTCGGGCCGATCAGCAGGATGTTGGACTTGGACAGCTCGACCTCGTCGTCCTTGCCCCGCGATTCCTGACGCTTGTAGTGGTTGTACACGGCCACCGACAGCGCCTTCTTGGCGCGGGTCTGGCCGATCACGTACTGGTCCAGGGTGTCGTTGATCTCGCGCGGCCTGGGCAGGTGCGCGCGGCCGGATGCGGCCTTTTCTTCCAGCTCTTCGCGGATGATGTCGTTGCACAGCTCGACGCATTCGTCGCAGATGAACACGGACGGGCCCGCGATCAACTTGCGTACTTCGTGCTGGCTTTTGCCGCAAAAAGAGCAGTAAAGGATCTTGCCACTCTCGTTGGAACGGCCCTGCCGCTCGTCGCTCATGCTGTTTTCCTGACCTGATACCGGCTTTGCTGCGAGGATAGCATAGCTGGGGCGGCAGTCACGCCCCCGGGGCGGCATGACGCCACCCCGCCGGAGGGGATGGTTTCAAGGTGAAGACGCGCTGTCGATCCGGGCCCCTCAGGCCGATTTCACGCTCTCGCCGGGACGGTGGTCGAGGACTTCGTCGATGAGTCCGTAGGCCTTGGCCTCGTCGCCGCTCATGAAGCGGTCGCGCTCCATGTCGCGCTGCAATTCCTCCACCGTCCTGCCGGTGTGGCGGGCGTACAGTTCGTTGAGGCGCTTGCGCAGGTAGATGATTTCCCGGGCATGGATCTCGATGTCCGTGGCCTGGCCCTGGGCGCCGCCCGAGGGCTGGTGGATCATCACGCGCGAGTTGGGCAGGGCGTAGCGCTTGCCCTTGGCGCCGGCCATCAGCAGCAGCGAGCCCGCGCTGCAGGCCTGGCCGATGCACATGGTGCTGACGTCGGGCTTGACGAACTGCATGGTGTCGTAGATCGCCAGGCCCGCCGACACCACGCCGCCGGGGCTGTTGATGTAGAAGTTGATGTCCTTGTCCGG
>CAZBZD010000215.1:0-3259 GCA_964496295.1 uncultured Rhodanobacteraceae bacterium
CGCCATCGCCGCCGGCGTGGACCTGCGCGGCTACTACGCCTGGTCGCTGCTGGACAATCTGGAATGGTCGCTGGGCTATTCCAAGCGCTTCGGCCTGATGCACGTCGATTTCGCCACCCAGGAGCGCACCCGCAAGGCCAGCGCGGATTTCTACGCACGCGTGATCGCCACACATGGCGACGCCCTGGTCGACGAATCATCCAATGACGGGTAGGGCGGGCACTGCCCGCCAACGTGGCCCCGCTTTGTCGAGGAGAGACGGCGGGCAGTGCCCGCCCTACCCGTTTCCAGGGCAGTGCCGCACGCAAGCTTCACTGTCGCCTGCCTTTATGCTTTGGCCGCATACGCACCGGCCGCGGGGTTCTACCCGATGGCCGGATCACGTAAAGTTTTCCGCTCGTCCGGCGCGCCGCCGGCCTCCACCCATCGACGGACCTCCTCCTGCATGAGTCCTGCCCAGCACCCGCCCATCCTGATCGCCGACATCGGCGGCACCAACGCGCGCTTCGCCCTGGCCGACCCCGGTGCCCGCCCGCCCCTGCTGGTGCACAGCATCCGCCGCTACAGCGTCAGCGATTTCCCTTCGCTGGAAGCCACCGCCAGCGAATACCTGGGCGAGACCGGCGCCAGGCCGCGGCGTGCGGTGTTCGCCATCGCCGGCCACATCGACGACGGCGTGGTGCGCGCCACCAACAGCCCGTGGCGGATCGTCGCCGACACCGCGCGCCACGCGCTCAACCTGGAAACGGTGCGCCTGATCAACGACTTTGCCGCGCAAAGCATGTGCCTGCCGCTGCTGGGCCCCGGCGACACCATCGTGATCGGCAAGCCGACGGCACCGGTGATCGGCTGCCGCGACCCGCAGACCTTCGCCGTGATCGGCCCCGGCACCGGCCTCGGCGTGGGCGCGCTGCTGCTGCGCGAGGACCGCTTCCGCCCGCTGGAAACCGAGGGCGGGCACTGCGGCTACGCGCCGGACACGCCCGAGGAAATCGAGATCCTGAAATACCTGGCGGCGCGCTTCGGCCACGTGTCCAACGAACGCCTGATCAGCGGCAGCGGCCTGACCAACCTCTACCAGGCGCTGGCCGAGATCGACGGCGACACGGTCGAACCGCTGGCCCCCGAGCAGATCACCCGGCGCGCGCAGAAAGGCGACGACGCCTTGTGCACGCGCACCGTGGAACGCTTCTGCGCCATCTTCGGCTCCGTCGCCGGCGACGCCGTGCTGAGCCTCGGCGGCTGGGACGGCGCCTACCTGGCCGGCGGCCTGCCGCCGCTGCTGGTGCCGTGGCTGCGCCAGGGCACGTTCCGGCACCGTTTCGAGGACAAGGGCCGGCTCAGCCCGGCCATGCGCGAAGTCCCCACCCTGGTCGTCACCCACCCCCACGCCGGGCTGCTCGGCGCCGCCGCCAGCGCGGTGATCGAGGCCGGCGGCTCGCTGATCGACGCGCCGGCGAGCCATGCCGCGATCCTTTGAGAGCGGGACTCGGGACTCGGGACCGGGGACCGGGGACCGGGGACCGGGGAAGCGTAAATCCACGATCCCGTCATTTCGACGAAGTCGGCATCCGCCGGGAAGGCCGATCCGTCAGCGCGGCACGTCGATGACCACGCGCGCGTGGGGCGAACGGATGCGCAGTTCGGCGTCGTGCCAGCTTGCCGCCCGGCCGTCGATGTGGGCCGTACCGGGCTTGCCCGTGTACGGCCACGGCAGCACGAAGCCGCCGGGCGGCGCCTGTTGCGCGTCCAGTTGCAGGACCAGATGCTCGCCGTCGCGATGCAGGCGGTAGCCGACCTTGCCGTACGGCGTGTGCAGGCCGTGGATGGCGATGCCCCTGCCGTCCAGCCATGACGCCGGCACGCCGGCCGCCAGCACCAGCGCGTGGTCGGTGGCGCGCCGCCAGGCGAACAGGTCCAGCGCCGCGCGCAGGTAGTCCGAGGCGATCCAGGCGTGCGGCATGTCGCCGACGAAGCCCGGCTGGCGCGGGTCGCGGCGCACCACTTCGGCCCAGCCGTTCCAGGCCGGCGGACGGCGGTCGGCCATGAAGAAATCGAGCAGCGCGGGAATGCGTTGGCGCCAGCCCAGGCGCACGAACGCGCCGACGTTGCGCAGCTCGTAGGGCGTGTAGTCGGTCCACGCCCGGCTGCCGTCCGCGCGCGCCTCGAACTGCTTCCAGTAACGCTCGAAGGTGTTGCGCAACAGCTGCAGCAGGTCCGGCGGCATGTGCGCCAATTGATGGCCGGGCGCCAGCGCGATGGTGGTGGACGTGGGATCGAAATCGCCCAGTTCGGCCGAGCCGGGCAGGTAGTCGATGTGCTGTTGCCGCACGGCGACGCGCAACGAGGCGTAGAGGTCATGCCGGAACTGGTCGCGCGAGGCGGTGATGCGCGTCGCCGCCCGCGGCTTGTCCAGCGCCCGCGCCATGGCGACCGCGTCGTCGTAGCCGACCAGCGACCAGAAGTCGTCCCAGTACGAATGCATCGGCTTGGCCGAATAACCCTCGTGGCTGATCGAGGCCGGCATCAGGCCGTAGTTGGCGCGCGTGGCCGGCTGGCGGTTGGCGGCCGTGCGCTGGCTTGCGCGCAGCGTGTCCATGTAATCGACGCTGCGCCGGATGTGCGGCCACAGCGCCGCCAGCGTGGCGCGGTCGTGCGTGAAGCGGTACAGCTCGGCAATGGCGAAGATCAGCTCGCCCTGGCTGTCGTTTTCCGGCACCGGATCGGAGCCGCGCGCGTCCACGCAGCACGGCACCTTGCCGTTGGAAAACTGGTGCGGCGCATACCAGGTGACGAAGTCGCGCACCACGTCGGCCTGACCCATGCGCAGCAGGCCCTCGGCCATCATCGCGCCGTCGCGGACCCAGGTGCGCGCGTAGGAGCGCGTGCCCGGCTGCAGCGCCGGGCCGTCGCGCGAGATCAGGATCCAGGCCAGCGAGCTGCGCAAGGTGTCGACCAGCGGTTGGGCCTTGGCCGGAACCTGCAACGTCACCGCATCGAGCTTGGCGTGCCAGTCCGCCATGACCCGCTTGCGCTGCTCCGCCACCCAGGTTTGCGGGTGCGCGCGGGCCGTCGCGGGAATGCCGGCATCGCCGGCCAACGGCGCCAGCAGCTCGACCGACTGGCTGGCATGCGCGTCCAGGTGCAGGCGATACAGCAGCGCGCCGGAGGCGTAGCCGAAGTCGTCGTGCACGCGCGTGGTGTGCGGCGGCTTGCCGGCCGCCAGCCGCGCCACGATGCCGCCGGCGTCGAAACTGCT
>CAZBZD010000216.1:0-3258 GCA_964496295.1 uncultured Rhodanobacteraceae bacterium
TACGGCGTGCTGGTGGACAGCGACGGCGCCACGTTCGACCTCGCGCCGGGCCGCATGCACGTCACGGACCTGTCGCAGCCGGTGCTGAACCTGTACCTGATGGTGGGCCGGCCGAAGCAGTTGTTCGCCGACCTGGCCGATCTTTCCGGGCACGCGCCGATGTTTCCCAAATGGTCGATGGGCTTCATCAACAGCCAGTGGGGCATCGACGAGGCCGAATTCCGCAGGATCATCGCCACCTACCGCGAAAAGCACATTCCGCTCGACGTTTTCACCTTCGACTTCGACTGGAAGGCGTGGGGCAGGGACTGGGGCGAATTCCGCTGGAACGCGGAGAAGTTTCCCGACGGCCCCACCGGCAAGCTCGAGGCCGACATGGACAAGCTCGGCGTGCACATGACCGGCATCATGAAGCCGCGCGTGCACGTGAACACGGTCGAGGGCCGCTACGCCACCGCGCACCACCTGTGGCGGCCGGGCGAGAAAGTCAGCGACGACTACTTCTCGCACAAGCCGGTCAGGAACATCGACTTCGACAAGCCGGCCGCGCGCGCCTGGTGGTTCAACAAGGCGCTGGCGCACAGTTTCGACACCGGCATCGTCGGCTGGTGGAACGACGAGGCCGACACCACTGACAGCAACACGCAGTTCCTCAACATGCAGCGCGCCACCTTCGACGGCCAGCGCGCGCATTCGCCGTTGCGCGTGTGGTCGATCAACCGCAACTTCTGGCTCGGTTCGCAACGCTATGCCTACGGCCTGTGGTCGGGCGACATCGACACCGGCTTCAAGTCCATGGCCATGCAGCGCACGCGCATGCTCAGCGCCATCGAGGTCGGCGAGTCGTGGTGGGGCATGGACGGCGGCGGTTTCAACGGCCATCCGTCGGCCGAAAACTACGCGCGCTGGATCGAGTTCGGCGCCTTCACGCCGATCTTCCGCGTGCACGGCACCAAGGGCGAGAAGCGCCAGCCGTGGGTGTACGGCCCGGTGGCCGAAAAGGCCGCCACCGCCGCCATCCGCCTGCGCTACAAGCTGCTGCCCTACATCTACAGCTACGCGCACCACGCCACGACGGCCGGCGTGGGCCTGGTGCGGCCGCTGACGTTCGGCTGGCCGCAGGATCCGAAAGTACGCAACGACGTCGAATCCTGGATGTTCGGCCAGTGGCTGCTGGTGTCGCCGGTAGTGGTCGAAGGCCAGACGTCCAAACGCATCTACCTGCCGGCCGGCACCTGGACCGACTGGTTCACCGGCAAGACATACCAGGGCGGGCAGACGATCACCGTGGCCGTGGACAGCAGGACCTGGTCCGACATTCCCCTGTTCGTCCGGGAAGGCGCCGTCATTCCCACCCAGCCGGTGATGGACCACGTCGGCCAGCATCCGGTCACGACGGTCAGCGTCGATGTCTTCCCGTCCGCATCGCGCACGGGATTCGACTACTACGACGATGACGGCGAAACCTACGACTACCGCAAAGGCGACAGTTTCCTGCAGCACCTTTCGGTGCAAAAACAAAACGGCAGGGTGACGTTCGACATCGGCGCGGTGCAGGGCAGCTACCGCCCGGCCTTGCGTCATTACCTGGTGGCCATCCACGGCACGCAAGCCGCGTCGGTGCTCGAACACGATCGGGCATTGACGCACTACGCCGACCGTGCCGCGCTCGCGAAGGCCGACGGTGCGGGCTGGAGCAGCGGCGAAGACCGTTTCGGCAAGGTTACGTGGTTGCGGTTGCCCGCCGGACAGGCGCAGCATGTGGTCCTGACGCAGGAGGACGCCGCGACGGGAGGCGGGCAACCATGAAGCGACGAACGACGACTTGCCGGGACCGGGCATGCTGAGCCTGCTGCTGGCCACCGCCATGGCGACGCAGGCCGCCACGCCGCTGCCGGCCTGGCACGACGGCCTCGACTGGCACGGCCAGCATGTTTCCCTGCGCGAAAAAGGGGACGGCGGCTACACGCTTTCCTGGTCGTACGGGCAGCGCGACATTCCCGCCGCATCGCGGCACACGGACACGGCCAGCACGCTGTTCGACGGCCTGTTCGCGATGGCCCAGGACGATCTGCGCCTGGATTCGGTGACGGCGATCCACGACGGCGCCTACGACCACGGCAAGGCGATTCCCTGCCATTGTTTCGCGACCGGCCTGAAATGGCCGTACGTGTGGACGCGCGACCTTGCCTATGCCGTCGACCTCGGCCTGTGGCGCTTCGACCCGGCGCGCGCGCGCAACGGCCTCGAGTTCAAGTTGTCGAAAGTGCGCAAGGCGTCCGCGCCGCAGGGCCTGTACCCGATGCAGGACACCGGTTCGGGCGGCAGCTGGCCGGTCAGCACCGACCGCGTGGTGTGGTTCCTGGGCGCGCGCCACCTGCTCGACGACAAGGCGTTCGCGGACAAGGTCTACACGGCCCTGCGCGACACGCTGGCGCAGGATCGCCAGTACGTGTTCGATGCGCGCATGGGCCTGTACCGCGGCGAGACCTCGTTCCTGGACTGGCGCGAGCAGACCTATCCGGCGTGGACGGCGAACGAGGTGGTGCCGATCGCGCAATCGTTCGCGCTGTCCACCAACGTGCTGCATTACCAGGCCCTGCGCCTGGCTGCGCATCTGGCCGCGGAACATCACGACGCGCGTGCCGCGGCGACCTACGGCACGCGGGCGAAGGCGTTGAAGGAAGCCATCAACCGACATTTCTGGCGCGCCGATCGCGGCATGTACATGAGCTACATCGGTGGCAACGGCATGCCGTACGACACCTATGACCTGCTGGGCGTTTCACTGGCCGTCGTCAGCGGCGTGGCCGACGGCGAACGTGCGCGCAAGACGCTCGCCAACTATCCGGTGTGGCCGGCCGGCAGCCCGGTGATCTGGCCCGAGCGCGCCGACCAGCCGATCTACCACAACCGCGCCATCTGGCCGTTCGTCAGCCTCTACGCCCTGCGCGCGGCACGCGTGACCGACAACCCGGCACGCATCGCCCACGTGATCCGTTCGGTGATGCGCGGCGCGGCGCTGGCCGGTTCCAACATGGAAAACTATTCGCTGCTGACCCAGGAAGTGCATGTCGACCGCGGCAAACTGAGCGGCCCGGTGGTCGATTCGCCACGTCAGTTGTGGTCAGTGGCGGCCTACCTCGACCTGGTCACGCAAGGCGTGTTCGGCCTGACCGACGACGGCAAGGTGGAACCGAAGCTGCCGGTGTCGCTGGTGCCGATGCTGTTCGGCAAGCAGCGCACGATTTCGCTGGA
>CAZBZD010000217.1:0-3256 GCA_964496295.1 uncultured Rhodanobacteraceae bacterium
GCATCAACGGCCTGCGCCTGGGCTTCCCCGGCCAGTACTACCAGCCGGAGCTGGGCCAGTGGTACAACGGACATCGGAGATCAGATAGGCTTGCGTTGCACAATTGCGCAACGGGCGCTTCAGCAGCTAAAAAGCTTCTTTGCAGAGCATTTGAACGACACGTTAAATTTGGATGCTGGCGCTGGATTTGGAGTCAATGCAAGTATATCTGTAAGCCGCGTCGGGAAGTATGTTCAGATAAGCGACCGTTTTGGTCTTGGTTTTGGCCTCGGTTTTGGAACATCCGTATCAGCCAACTATACAGCCGGACATCCTTCCGGTTTCGGTATTCAACTATCAGCCGCAGGTGGTGATATACGCGGCGGGGAAGCTTCCGTTTCGGTTACCCAACACGGTCTAGGAGGTTCCGCGGGCCTTGGTTTCGGTGGGGGTGCGGGAGCGAGCTTGACGGCTGGATACAGCGGAAATATTACAAGGTTCAAAGTCCACGACACAACGTCGGGTGGATCCGACTGTGATTGCAGTTAGGGAGTGGAACAAGTATGGCAGACAATATGATATTAACGATAAGTTTGATCATTTTTGTAATATTATTTTTAATAGTGCTTGTATTGCAGGTGGTCGTCAAGTCCATATTAAAAAAATATCATATGGGCAAACCAGATGAACAGAGAGCTTGCTTTAATGATTCAAGTAATTCGATAAGTGGATCATTGTCCTTTGTTAAGTTTTTAGCAAAAAAAAAGTACAATCAAATAAAAGATGCGAGGCTGACTATTTATTGTGATGCATTACGTGCATTCTATCTAATTTACGCATTGGTATTTTTTTGGGTGTGCTATGAAATTTTATTTGAACTGCCGTCGTGATACATGGTGAATTCAACTGCGAAGTGCAACACCCGACCCGGTAAGAGAGGCCCAAGTACGGTAGCCTTCGCCGCTTCACCGGCAAGTGGAGCTGCACATGGGTTACACGCACCTGGACCGTCAGGAACGGTACGAGATGCGGCCAAAGGGGACAGCGGAAACAATGTGCACCCAGTCATGGCCCCGTCAGCCTGCCCGCATGGGTCAGGGTTTGCCGGCGCCCTTGTGGCGGATCACGCGCCACGCGTAGACGACCGCGATGCCGATGATCACGACGTCCGACAGCGGCCCCACGTAGTGCCCCACCTGCTCGAAGTTTTCGCCAAGCGCGTAGCCGGCATACACCAGCAGGGCGGTCCACAGCAGCGAGCCGGCGGCGGTGGCGAGCAGGAATTTCGGCAGGGTCATGTGCTGCAGGCCGGCGGGGACGGAAATGAGCGAGCGCATACCCGGGATCAGGCGGCAGCCGAACACCGCCCAGGTGCCGTGCCGCGCGAACCATGCCGAGGCCCGGGTCACGTCGCGGCGCGACAGGGTCAGCCAGCGGCCGTGGCGATCCGCGAACGTTTTCAGGCGTTCTTCGCCGAACCACCAGCCGGCGCCGTACAACAGCATGGCGCCGAGGACCGAACCCAGCGTTCCGGCCGCTACCACCCCGGCCAGGGTCATCGCGCCCTGCGAGGCCAGGTAGCCCGCCAGCGGCATGATCAGCTCCGACGGGATGGGCGGAAACACGTTTTCGACGAACGCCAGCCACGCCACGCCGACGTAACCCATGCCGTGGATGATGCCGGTGATCCATGCGCCCATCGGTGTCGCCCCTGTCGCCGTTCGCGTGTCGGAGGAGTCCGGCGCGTGCATCCGCGCCGGACCCGCCCGGTGTGGTACTGCTCAGTCGCGGGTGATCACGCCGCAGGCGATGCGCGCGCCGGCCGCGCCGGAAGGCTGGCTGGTGTAGTCGTCCGCCTGCGCGTGCACGATGACGGCGCGACCGAGGATGTCGGTGTCGCTGCCGGTGCCGAGCTCGATGCCCGGGACCACCACGTCCACGTCGGCCACGCCGGCGGCGTCGGCTTGCTGGTTCGGGATGTCGCCGGCATGGTGCGGGCCGCTGCCCGGGTGGCCGTGCGGCTGCCGTGCCGGGTTGAAGTGCCCGCCGGCGCTGCCGGCATCGGGGGCGTCGCAGTTGCCGTTTTCGTGGATGTGGAAACCGTGCGTGCTGCCGGGCTCGAGCCCGCGGATGCGGCCGGTGACATGGACACCCCGGTCGGTGGCCGCAAACGCGAGTTGGCCCGAAACATGGCTGCCGCTGGCCGGGACCAGGTCGGCGTGGGCGCCGGCCGGTGCCTTGGCGGCGCATCCGGCGAGCAGGGCGATCGACACGATGGCGAGGAAGGGGATGGCGCGTTTCATGGGGACGTATCCACGGGACGGGAACAACTCCAGAGCCTACCCGATCGGAATTAACGGGGAATCAACCGGCGGCGCCTTTCGCTCCGGCGTTCACGTGGGCGCCAGCAAGGCATCCAGGTCGTCCTGGTCGAACTTGAGCCGCTCGCGGCTGCCACCGCCGGAAAGCACGGCTTCGGCCAGCTCGGCCTTGCGCGCCTTCATCGCCTCGATGCGCTCCTCGACCGTGTCGGCGGTGATCAGGCGGTACACGAACACCGGCTTGTCCTGGCCGATGCGGTGGGCGCGGTCCGACGCCTGGGCCTCGGCGGCGGGGTTCCACCACGGGTCGTAGTGGATGACGGCGTCGGCGGCGGTGAGGTTGAGGCCGACGCCGCCGGCCTTCAGCGAGAGCAGGAACAGCGGCACCTCGCCCTCCTGGAAGCGGCGCACCGGCTCGGCGCGGTCGCGGGTGTCGCCGGTCAGGGTGACGTAGGGAATCGACCGGCCGTCGAGCGCCTTGGCGATCAGCTTCAGCATCTCGGTGAACTGCGAGAACACCAGCACCCGGCGGCCTTCGGCGAGCAGCGCCGGCAGCATGTCCATCAGCAGTTCGAACTTGGCCGAGTCGTGCACGCCGCGGGCTTCCTCGGCCTTGACCAGGCGCGGGTCGCAGCAGACCTGGCGCAGCTTCAGCAGGGCGTCGAGGACCACGATGCCGGCATGCTCGATGCCGCGTTCGGCGATCACCTCGTGCAGCTCCTCGGCGAGGTGGTCGCGCAACGTGTCGTAGAGCCGGCGCTGCCGGCCGTCCATGACCACGCGACGGGCCACTTCGGTCTTGGGCGGCAGTTCGGTGGCGACCTGGGCCTTGGTGCGGCGCAGGATGAACGGCGCCAGGCGCTGGTTCAGGCGTGCCTGGCGTGCCTCGTCGCGGTGCTTCTCGATCGGGATGCGGTAGTGGTGGCGGAAGGCGGCTTCGTCGCCGAGCAGGCCGG
>CAZBZD010000218.1:0-3135 GCA_964496295.1 uncultured Rhodanobacteraceae bacterium
GGCTGGCGTCGATTTCCTTCGTGGTGATGGGCGGCGTGTGCTTCCTGTATTCGGGCTTCAACCTGGACGTCAACTTCGGCACCGTGGCCCTGGTGCAGTTGCTGCTGGGCCTGGGCGTGGCGTTCTTCTTCATGCCGGTGCTGACCATCCTGCTGTCCGACCTGGAGACCCACGAGATCGCCTCGGGCTCGGGCGTGGCCACGTTCCTGCGCACCCTGGGCGGCAGTTTCGCCGCGTCCATCATCACCTTCCTGTGGACGCAGCGCGCCAGCGTGCACCATGCGCAACTGACCGAGTTCATCACGCCCTACAGCCCGAGCGCCGGCAAGGCGCTGGATACCTTCGGACCGGGGCACCAGCAGCAGGCAATGGCGTGGCTCAACGGCGTCATCACCCAGCAGGGTTTCCAGATCTCGTTCAACGAGATCTTCCATGCCCTGGGCTGGATCTTCCTCGGCCTGATCGCGGTGATGTGGCTGGCCAAGCCGCCGTTCGTGAGCACGGGCGGACCCTCGGCCGGGCATTGATCGAAAAGGGCGGCCAGGTGGCCGCCCTTCCGGCATGGACGGCGACGCGCTCAGAAGCGCACGCCGGCCATCAGCATGGTTTCGCCCAGGTTGCGGCCGCCGAACAAGTCGCCGTTGGAGATGTGCCGCACCATCACCACCCAGTGCCGGCCCTGCCAGCCCACCGAGCTGATGAATTGCCCGGCGCTGCTCAAGGCGTCGGTGCGGCCGCCGGCCACGCCGACCTGGAAGCTGGCGAACGCGCCGCGCCACCAGTGGACCAGGCGCAGGCCGGCGCCGCCGACGAACACGTCGTGGTCGAGGTGCTGGCGACGCGTGTCGCGGGCTTCGATCCAGCCGGCCGTGGCGACGGGCCGGAAATGCAGGCCGCGCCAGTCGAAGATCCTGTCGGCGGCGACGTCGACGAAAACGCTGGTGGTCCAGCGGTGGCCGGTGGTGGCGCTGCGCCCGGCCACGATGTCGAGGTCGGCGGCATGGGCGGGGCCGGTGCAGGCGATCGCCAGCAGGCTGGCGGCCGCGACGTGGGTGAACCGCACGCGCATGAAAAGCTCCTTTTTTGAACCCCGCGGTTCAATTATAAGGGCTCCTGCGGCGCGTCCCAAGGGCCGGCCGGGTTCAGGCCGGCCAGCGCAGCTCGACGTGGGTGTTGAAAAAGCGCGGGTCCCCGGGGCTGCCGGCATGGTGCGCGCGGAACACGCCGACCTCGTCCACCGGCAACGGCTGGCCTTCGGCGAAACGGCCGCCCAGGGCCTGCATGTCGGCCAGTTGCCGGCACAGGGCGCCGGCACGGTCGGTTTCGCCCGCGGGCACGCGGGTCAGGCTGATGTCCGGGCGCGCGAACTTGCGCAGGCCGCGGGTATGCACCCACTGGCGGTCCGGATCGTCGGGGTCGGCGTCGCACAGCACCAGGAAGTGCTGGCGCAGCGAGGAACCGTTGCCCGTCGCCAGGCGGTGCATGAAGGCGGCGCGGTCGTACAGGCCGGAAACCTGCGGGTCGACCACCGCCACGGCGCCGGCGTCGAAACTGCGCGCGATCGCTTCCAGGGTGTCGCGCAGGTAGTCGAGGCTGGCCGGGTCGCGCAGGGTGCCGGCGATGCGCAGCACGTCGGGCGTGTCGCGGGCGGCCTCGAACGCGTGCGGGGCGTCGGCGGCGAGCACTTCGCCGAGCGAGCCGGCCAGCGGGTAGCCGTCCCAGTCCCTGAGCGCGGCGTGCGCGTGGCGGGTCGAGCGGATGCCGTCGGGCAGGACCGGCGTGGCCGCGTCGCCGTGGAAACGGCCGAACACGAAGTACAGCAGGGTTGCCTGCTCGTCGCTGGCGTGCCAGTAGGGACGTTTCCAGCGGGCTTCGGGGCGGGGCGGCGGTGTGATCATGGCGGTTTCCGGTCGCGGTTCAGTCGGCGGCGTCCAGCGGCAGCACGGTCTGCTGCGGCTCGATGCGGCCGTGCCCGGCGGTGATCTTCTTGAATTCGGCACGGCTTACCGAGACATAGCGGTCGTTGCCGCCGATCTCAACCTGCGGGCCGGCGGTGACGGCGCGGCCGTCCTCGTCCACGCGCACCACCATGGTGGCCTTGTGGCCGGTGTGGCAGATGGTCTTGATCTCCGAAAGTTCGTCGGCCCAGGCCAGCAGGTATTGGCTGCCCTCGAACAGCTCGCCGCGAAAATCGGTACGCAGGCCGTAGGCCAACACCGGAATGTGCAGGTCGTCGACCACGTCGGTCAATTGCCATGCCTGCGCGCGGGTCAGGAACTGCGCCTCGTCCACCAGCACGCATCCGATCTTGCCGTTTTTGGCGACGTCGGCCTCGACCATGGCCATAAGGTCGGCGTCTCCGGCAAAACGCAGCGCGCGCGCCTTCAGGCCGATGCGCGAAGCCACCATGCCTTCGCCGTATCGGTCGTCCAGCGCCGGTGTCAGGATCAGCGTGCGCATGCCGCGCTCGTGATAGTTGTAGGCGCTCTGCAGCAAGGTGGTGGTCTTGCCGGCGTTCATTGCGGAGTAATAGAAATAGAGCTTGGCCATGGGTGTGTCAGTGTCGGTCGGTGGGTCTTGCCTCGGGCTTCCGTGCCCCGGGCAGGGCGGGCATGGCCCGCCATGAAAGGCCCGGGCGGGCACGAACCATTTTTGGCGGGCCATGCCCGCCCTGCCCGTTTTTGCGGAGATTTGCGGAGTCTATTCGACGTAGGCGGCCCGCGCCTGCCGCCGCCGTTCGCGCCATTCGCCGAACCAGGTGCGGAAATCGAGCAGCGAATTGATGCCGTAGATGGCGCGGAACATGGTCAGCCGGCGCAGCACCGCGCGGTCGTCGAACACGTCGCCGGCCAGCATCGAGATGATGCCCTGCTCGATCCTGCAGACGTTGCGCGGGGTGCGGAACAGGCGCGCCATGACCGGGTTGTTGAAGCGGTAGATGAAAAAGCTGAAGCGCTTCATGCCGGTGCGCAGGCGTTTTTCCAGGCGTCGCTGCAGGGCCGCTTCGCGGCGCGGCTGGCGCAGCGCCGTGTCGACCACGTCCGCTGCGTGTTCGGCGCCGCTCATGGCCAGGTACACGCCGGAGGAAAACACCGGGTCGAGGAAGCCGAAGGCGTCGCCGACCAGCATCCAGCC
>CAZBZD010000219.1:0-3096 GCA_964496295.1 uncultured Rhodanobacteraceae bacterium
CGGCGGCACGGCGGCTGGACGCGGTGGGCCTGCTGGCGCGCAGCGTCGACGACCTCACCGTGCTGCTGCAGGTGCTGGCCGGCTACGACGCCGACGACGCGCGTTCGCGGCACCGGCGCGTGGCGCTGTCGCCGCCGGACTGGGACCCGGGCCACCTGCGCACGGGCCTGCTGCCCGACCTGGCCGGCCTGGGCGTGGAGCCGGCCGTCATCGAGGTGTTCGAGGCGGCGCTGGCCAGGCTGCCGCACGAGCTCGGCGAGCGCCGCACGGTCGATTTCAGCGACTGGGACTTCGCGCGCACGCGCCGCGCCGGCCTGCTGCTGATGGAAGCGGAAATGCTGGGCACCTTCGAGCGCGATCTTGCCGACACCGCCTTCCCGGTGTCCGACGGGTTCCGCCGCATGCTCGACTACGCCGCGGGCAAGTCGGCCGCCGACTACGCGCGCGCCGACCGCGTGCTGGACGCCGCGGGCCTGAAGATGCGCCGCCTGTTCTCGCAGGTCGACGTGCTGATCACGCCGACCACGCCGCAGGGCGCCTTCCCGCTGGACGGCCCGGTGCCGGCCAACCAGGCCGACCTGACCGCCTTCGCCAGCCTGGCCGCATGCCCGGCCGTCAGCATTCCCATGGGCACCTTGCCGGACGGCATGCCCATTGGCATGCAACTGGTCGGCCCGCGCGGGTCCGACCTGCGCCTGCTGGAGCTGGCGGCGATGTGCGCCTCGGCGCTGGATGCCGAACCGGCGTACCCGGTCGAGCCGCGGCCTGCCTGATGCGTGGCATCCCGTGGCAGGGCCGGCTCCTGCCCGCCGGGGAAAGGGGGTCCGGCGGTTGGCGCTCCGTCGCCGCCCCGTCATAATGGCGATCCCCCACGTTCGGCAGCATCACATGACGCAACAAACCGTACTCCATGCCGCCCATCGCGAGCTCGGCGCGCGCATGGTCGACTTCGGCGGCTGGGACATGCCGGTCAACTACGGCTCGCAGATCGAGGAACACCACGCGGTGCGTCGCGCGGCGGGCATGTTCGACGTCTCGCACATGCGCGTGGTCGACCTGCACGGCGAGCGCGTGCGCGATTTCCTGCGCCACCTGCTGGCCAACAGCGTCGACAAGCTCAAGACCGGCAAGGCGCTTTACACCTGCATGCTCAACGAGCGCGGCGGCGTCATCGACGATCTCATCGTCTACGACCTCGGCGACACCTTCTTCCGCACCGTGGTCAACGCCGCCACGGCCGAGAAGGACATTGCCTGGATGCGCGAGCAGGCGCAGGCGTTCGATGTCGAGGTCAAGCCGCGCCCCGACTTCGCCATGATCGCGGTGCAGGGGCCGAAGGCGCGCGCCATCGTCATCGACCTGCTGGCCGACGTGGACCGCGAGCGCATCGAGACCATGGGCAAGTTCAGCGCCGCCGCCGCGCAGGGCCTGCACGGCGTGCCGCTGTTCGTGGCGCGCACCGGCTACACCGGCGAGGACGGTTTCGAGATCATGGTGCCCGTCGAACACGCGGTGGAACTGTGGAACGCCCTGCGCGAAGCCGGCGTCGTGCCGGCCGGCCTGGCCGCGCGCGA
Organism: uncultured Rhodanobacteraceae bacterium; assembly: GCA_964496295.1. Lineage (GTDB taxonomy): Bacteria > Pseudomonadota > Gammaproteobacteria > Xanthomonadales > Rhodanobacteraceae > Oleiagrimonas. The sequence continues at coordinate 1,575 of CAZBZD010000219.1, forward strand.
CACCTTGCGCCTGGAAGCCGGCATGAACCTCTACGGCCAGGACATGGACGAAGACGTCACCCCATGGGAAGCGAACCTCGGCTGGACGGTATCGATGGACGAGGGCCGCGACTTCATCGGCCGCGCCGCGCTGGAAAAGCAGAAGGCCGACGGCGTGCCGCGGCGCATGGTCGGCGTGGTCATGGACGCCAGGGGCGTGCTGCGCCACGGCCAGAAGGTGCTGACCGGCGCCGGCGAGGGCGAACTTCTTTCCGGCGTGTTCGCGCCGACCCTGGGCAAGGCGATCGGCTTTGCCCGCGTGCCCACCGGCGAACTCGGCGAGGTGCGCGTGGACATCCGCGGTCGCGAGGTGCCGGTGCGTGTGGTCAAATATCCCTTCGTGCGCGACGGCAAGCCGCGCGAAGGCATCGTCTGACACCTGCCGTCCGCCACCATCACGACTACAATCGACACCCCGGCAGCAACGAAGGAAATCGACCCATGAGCGACATCCCCGGCGACCTGAAATTCCTCAAGACCCACGAGTGGGCCCGCCTCGAAGACGACGGGCTGGTGCGCGTGGGCATCTCCGACCATGCCCAGGAACTGCTGGGCGACATCGTCTACGTCGAACTGCCCGAGACGGGCGCCCACGTCGACGCCGACAACGGCGCCGCCGTGGTCGAATCGGTGAAGGCCGCCTCGGACATCTATCCGCCGGTTCCCGGCGAGGTGGTCGAGGTCAACGAAGCACTCGGCGACCAGCCCGAACGCATCAACGAGGATGCCTACGGCGAAGGCTGGATTTTCGTCATCAAGCCCGACGACAAGAGCGCGCTCGACGGGTTGCTCGACCCGGACGCGTATGCCGCGATGCTCGAGGAAGAAGATCACTGAGCATCCGCTTCGTTCACGAAAAGGCCGGCATTGCCGGCCTTTTTCATGAACGGCGCGAAAGGTTCCGCGTGCCGGCTTCATGCGCGTTCAGTTCCTTCGCCGGGACGCGGCGCAGGCAGGCGGGGTCGTTGCACACATCGTCGGAAAGATCGAGTCGTTCCGGAACGCCGTGGCGTGAAAGCCTTTGATGCAGCGGCTTTCACCGCGTCGCGATGTATCCGCGTCGAATCCTGTAAAGACGTCTATACGTCCACGACGAAGTTTCTTCCGATGACCGGATGTGCGGCATGTCCGCCGACGGACGCGTTCGCGCGGATGCAGCACCATGATTTTGCTTGCCAAATTGATTGACACCACGTTTTTTCAGGAATAGCTTTTGCCTCCAATGACGGAGTGTGCGCGAGGAAAGTGGTGAAATACGTCAAGCCGTATGTGAAACACGGGAACAAGGCGGGGGCCGTTCGCAAGATTACCGTCTCGATTCCGTTGCATGTGCTGCGACTTCTTTCCAACGAACGCACGCGTCGTCAGGTGAGCAACCTGCGGCACGCCACGAACAGCGATCTTCTGTGCGAGGCGTTTCTGCATGCCTTTACTGGGCAACCACTGCCAACTGATGAGGAGCTGAGACGAACCATGGCTACTG
>CAZBZD010000220.1:0-3086 GCA_964496295.1 uncultured Rhodanobacteraceae bacterium
GCCAGCAGCGCGAAGCTGCCATTGCCCAGTGACGCCATGCCGAAGCGCGACTGGTCATCGCCCGGATGCGGCATGGCGAACGCCTTGTCCAGCAGCGCCGGGGAGACGCCCTGCTGGCGACGGGTCGCGGCCTTCAACTGCCGCACCGCCAACTGGGTGCCCTGCACGGCCTTGTCCAGGCTCTGTTCCTTCCTGACCGTGGCAAGCATCGCCCGGGCGTGCTTTTCGGCCTTCGCCTCCACGCGCTGGTCGAGGATCTTCTGGCGAATCGTGTTGCTGACCGAGGCCAGCGGCTTCGGCTCCGCCTTCTCGTGCTCGACCACGTGGATGACCACCATGTGGTTCGGACCGAGGGTGATCGGATCGGACGTGTTGCCGCTTTCCAGCACGTTGTCGGAAAACGCCGCCTTGACCACCGCGGGATTGGCCGCCACGCCGTCCTTCGCGCCTTCGCGGCTGAACAGGCCGGTGCTCCGGATCTCGAGGCCCAGCGCCTTGGCCGCCGGTTCCAGCGACGCCGGGTTCTGGTAGACCAGGTCGGTGAGCTTGCCCGCGATCTGGCTGTATTCGTGCTCGCGGTCGGACTCCCTGGCCTCGGCCAGCAACTGGTCGCGGACCTCGCTGAACGGCTTGGTCTTGCCCTTGCGCACGCCGCGCAGCCAGATGATGTGGTAACCGTCGGGCGACAGCACAGGCTGGGAGATCTCGCCCTTGTGCATCGAGAACAGGGCATCCTCGAAGGCCTTGTTGGTCACGCCCCTCTGCAGCCAGCCCAGGTTGCCGCCAAGCAACCGGGAGCCCGCGTCGTCGGAATATTTTTTGGCCAGGGCGGCAAAGTCGGCACCCTTGGCATGTGCCAGCGCATCCACCTTCCTGGCCTTGGCCAGCGCCGCCTTCTGTTCGGCCGGGGTGGCATTTTTCGGCACGCTGATGAGAATGTGCGACACCTGCCGCTGCTCCGGCTCGACGAAGCGGTTCTTCTCCTGCTCGTAACGCGCCTTGAGAGTGGCGTCGTCGACCTTGGTGTCCAGATCGAGCTTGGCGGCATCCAGCTCGATGTACTTGATGGCGACCCGCTCCGGCACCATGAACCCGGCCTGGTGCGCCTTGTAGTACTTGGCGACCTGGTCATCCGGCACCTTGGTGTCTTCCAGGGCCGGGCGCGGCAGCACCACGTAGTGCAGGTCGCGCGTCTGCAATTGCAGCGCGAGGTAATCCTCGACATCGGCCTTGCCGATGGTGCTGGTGCCGACGATGGTCGAGGGCAGCAGACGGGTCGTGAGCTGCGCGCGCACCTGCTGCTCGAACATCTGCGGCGTCAGGCGGTTGGCGGTGAGCACCGAACGGTAGGTGTCGGGATCGAACTTGCCGTTGACCTGGAACGCCGGCACCGAGGCGATGTGCTGGCGGATGGCGTTCGTGGTCACCACCAGGCCCAGGTCCTCGGCGGACTTGCGCAGCAGGTAGCGGTCGATCATGCCGTCGAGAATGCGCTGCTTGAATTCGGGCTTCTCGAACTGGGTCGGGTCGAACCTGTCGCCCTGCGCCTGGCTCATCTGCCGGCGCATGTCGTTCATCTGCTTCTGGTATTCCTGCTGGGAAATCTCGTGGTCGCCCACCTTGGCCACCCAGGTGTCCCGGGTGCTGACGCTGTAGCTGCCGACACCGAAGGCCACGGCCATCAGCAGGCCGAGGCCGCCGAAGATGATGACGCCCGGCCAGCCCATGAATTTTTCGCGCAGACTTTGAAGCATGGAAACGATTCCGACTTGGTGACACAAACGACAAGGGCGCCACGCGGGCGCCCTTGTCCGGTATACAACCCAGTGTGTGGCGGAGTGGACGGGATTCGAACCCGCGACCCCCGGCGTGACAGGCCGGTATTCTAACCAGCTGAACTACCACTCCGTGGTGGGTGCTGAGGGTTTCGAACCCCCGACCCTCGCCGTGTAAAGGCGACGCTCTACCGCTGAGCTAAGCACCCGGGTGAAAACCCCGTGGAACGCCGGCCGGCATTCCACGCAGCTCCACACGAAAGGCTCAGTTTAGTGCGTCCTTGAGCGCCTTGCCAGGCTTGAAGGCCGGCACCTTGGAAGCCTTGATCTTGATGGCTTCGTTGGTACGCGGGTTGCGGCCCATGCGCGCCGCACGCTTGCGCACGGAGAAGGTGCCGAAACCCACCAGGGACACGGTGTCGCCCTTCTTCAGGGCCTTCTTCACCTGCTCGGTGAAGGCATCCACGGCGCGAGAGGCATCGGCCTTGGTCATGTCGCACTGGTCGGCAATGCTGCCGATAAGATCGTTTTTGTTCATCGAGTCACTCCCTAAAGCAGGTCATGTGGTAGCGCGCGTATCTGAATGGACGAGGCGCGCCCGCTGGTTTGTGGTCGGCCTCCCCCTCTTCAAAGGGCCGCCTCGCTTTCCGTGCCGGCATCAGGACCGGACGCGGTGCGACCTTTATACCAGTGCCTCCGGATGTCCGCAATACAAGTCGTTGCAACGGTTTCCAGCGATCAGCACGGATACAGGCGGGTTGCAATGCCGGCCCGGAAAATGCTTGCTCGAACGTGCGCCGGCCACTTTGACATGCAATTTCAACATGATGCGATCGTCATTGCATGCCATGGCCGAAGCCCGTCCGGGAAGCGGATCGTTCAATGCGGTCGCGCCGGAGCTTCCCGGCGCGTCTTGCCGCGCGATGCCGGCCGCGGCTCGGCCGACGCCTTCTTGCCGCCGTTCTTCGCCGGCGCCAGCGGATGTTCCAACGCCAGGTCCAGCACTTCGTCGATCCAGCGCACCGGATGGATGTCCAGGGCGCGGGTGATGTTGTCCGGAATGTCGGCCAGGTCCTTCTTGTTCTCGTCGGGAATGATGACGGTGGTGATGCCGCCGCGGTGCGCCGCCAGCAGCTTTTCCTTGAGGCCGCCGATGGGCAGCACGCGGCCGCGCAGGGTGATCTCGCCGGTCATGGCCACGTCCGAACGCACCGGCACGCCGGTCAGCGTCGACACCAGCGCGGTGCACATGGCGATGCCGGCGCTGGGGCCGTCCTTGGGCGTGGCGCCCTCGGGCACGTGCACGTGGAT
>CAZBZD010000221.1:0-3077 GCA_964496295.1 uncultured Rhodanobacteraceae bacterium
GGCAGGAAATTCGAATACCCGGTCGCCTGGGGCGTGGACCTGCAGACCGAGCACGAGCGTTACCTGGTCGAGGAGCACGTCGGCCGCCCGGTGGTGGTGATGAACTACCCGGCCGAGATCAAGGCGTTCTACATGCGCCTCAACGACGACGGCCGGACCGTCGGCGCGATGGACGTGCTGGCGCCCGGCATCGGCGAGATCATCGGCGGCAGCGAGCGCGAGGAGCGCCTGGACGTGCTCGACGAACGCATGCGCCAATTCCGCATCGACGCCTCGCACTACGAGTGGTACCGCGACCTGCGCCGCTACGGCACGGTGCCGCACGCCGGCTTCGGCCTTGGTTTCGAGAGGCTGCTGTGCTATGTGTGCGGTTTGGCCAACATCCGTGACGCGATCCCCTATCCGCGCGTTCCGGGCGGCGCCGAGTTCTGACACGCTGCAGGACGGCCATCCGGACGGGCCCGTCCCCTGCCCGTCCGGGAATCGTCAAGCGGATGCTCCTGCCCCCATCGCTTTCATCACGCCCCGCCATGTCCATTCGCGCGCACCTTCGCCACGGCCTGCTCGCCCTGCCCCTGCTGATCACCGCCTGCGCCCTTCCGCCGCTGAAAAGCGGCCACCCGGGCGACGCGGAAGTGGCCTCGCTCACCCACGCGCGCCAGGCGCTGGCCCACGCGGAGCCGTGCTGCACGCGGTTCGCGCAATTCGACTTCGACACCGCCCTGCCCGACCACCCCAAGCGCTATCGCATCGACGACAAGTTGCCGGTGGCCGATTTCGGCGGCTCGCGGAGCTGGTTCCTGGCCTTCCACCTGCCCGACGACGCGAGCGTGCCCTACGAGGTACTGTTCAAGTCCACGCTGAACGGACGCTGGTTGCACCACAGCTACCTGTTCGCGCCCAGCGTGGTGGTGCTGGACGCCGCGTTCGCACCGCTGCGCATCAAGGACATCCCGCTGTGCGAGTACATGGGCTGGACGCAGTCGACCAGCGGCGCCTTCGGACATTTCACCATCCAGAACCCGCGGGCACGCTACCTGGTGGTCTACACCTCCGGCAACCAGCTCGCCGGCAGCACCTACTGGGAGCAGTCGCCCACGGCCTTTTCCACCACCGCGCCGGTGGAAATGGCGGCCAGCGGCAGCTTCCAGATTCCGCACGGGCCCAACGGCGTGATCTACGTGGGCAAGCTCACCGACAAGTACCGCAAGAGCATCGACAACGCCATCTGCGCCAAGCGCGACGCGCAGGGCGACGGCGTGCTGTCCACGCTGCGCAAGGCCCTGCTGACCGACGACGATGCCGGTCACGGGCCGAAGGTGCCATGACCGGCATCCTGTACATCATCCTGCTGATCCTCGGTCTGGCCGGTTTCGTGGCACATCTGGCGGCCCAGTTCATGGTCGCGCGCATCCTGCGCACGCGCTACCCGCAGCAATGGGACATCGTGTCGGCGGCGAACGCCGACGGCCCGCGCCGGCTGCACACCTGGGCACGCCTGCAGCGGGTCCTGCGCAGCGGCATCCCGGAAATGTTCGACGACCGCGAGCTGACCCGCTGGCACCAGTGCTGGCGTTATGCTCCGTGGGTGGCCTGGACGTGCTGGATCGGTGCGCTGGCCCTGAGCGTGGTGATGCACTGAACCCCTTCCATCCGGAGTTTTTTTCCATGCAACTCGACCTTGCCGGCAAACACGCCCTCGTCTGCGGCGCCTCCCAGGGCATCGGCCAGGCCAGTGCCGCCGAACTGGCCGGCCTCGGCGCCAGCGTCACCGTGCTGGCCCGCTCGGCCGACAAGCTCGAGGCCATCGCCGCCGCCCTGCCCCGCGTCGCCGGGCAGCGGCACGACAGCCTCGCCGTGGACATGGCCGACACCGCCGACCTCGACGAACGCGTGCGCAGGCTGGTCGCGGCGCACCCGGTGCACATCCTCGTCAACAACACCGGCGGCCCGCCCGGCGGACCCGCGCACACGGCGGCCCCGGAGGACTATCTGGCCGCCCTGCGCCAGCATCTCGTGGCAGGCCAGACCCTGCTGCAGGCGGTCCTGCCGGGCATGCGCGGGGCCGGCTGGGGCCGCGTGGTGAACGTGATCTCGACCTCGGTCAAGGAGCCCATCGCCGGGCTCGGCGTGTCCAACACCACCCGTGCGGCGGTGGCCGGCTGGGCCAAGACCGTGTCCGGCGAAATCGGCGCCGACGGCATCACCGTCAACAACGTGCTGCCCGGCTACACCCGCACCGGGCGCCTGGCCAGCCTGATCGCCGGCAAGGCGCAAAAAAGCGGGCAGTCCGAGGATGAGGTTGCCAATGGCATGCTGGCTGGCGTCCCGGCCGGACGCTTCGGCGAACCGGAGGAAGTGGCCGCCGTGGTCGCCTTCCTGTGCACGCCGGCGGCGGCCTACGTCAACGGCGTCAGCATTGCGGTGGATGGCGGGCGCACGCGCGCCTTGGCGTGATTCTCGGACTCGCCTGCACCCAACGCAGGGCGGGCACTGCCCGCCGCCATGCCCCGAAACATCCATGCAGGCCTCTTGTCGGGCAGTGCCCGACCTACGGGTTTGTGGGTGTATTAAGCTTGCCGGCATGTCTCTCCTGACGCTCGCCAATCTCATCGACGGTCGGCTGCAGTCTCCGGCCGACGGTCGTTATCTCGACATCCCGGAGCCGGCCACCGGCAAGGTGTTCGCCCGCTGTCCGGCTTCCACCGCCGCCGACGTCGAGACCGCCGTGGAAGCCGCCAAGACGGCCGCGCCCGGCTGGGCGGCCACGCCGGCACCCGAGCGCGCGCGCCTGATCGGCAGGCTGGCCGACCTGCTCGAAGCGCGCCTGGACGACTTCGCCGCCGCCGAATCGCGCGACAGCGGCAAGCCGCTGGCCCTGGCGCGCAAGGTGGACATCCCGCGCGCCGTGGCCAACCTGCGTTACTTCGCCGCCGCCGTCACCACCTGGGACAGCCAGTCGCACGCCATGGAAACCGGCGCGATCAACTACACGCTGCACCTGCCGCTGGGCGTGGTCGGCTGCATCAGCCCGTGGAACCTGCCGCTGTACCTGTTCACCTGGAAGATCGCGCCGG
>CAZBZD010000222.1:0-3068 GCA_964496295.1 uncultured Rhodanobacteraceae bacterium
GGCAACGTGCGCGAGCTGGAAAACATCCTCGAACGCGCCATGGCCATGTGCGACGGCCACCTCATCCAGGTCGACGACCTGATGCTGCCCGCGGCCGGCAACCGCCCGGGCCCCGCCGGCGCCGCCGCGGACGGGTCCGCGCTGGACCCGCGCGGCAGCGACCAGCCGCTGGAGGACTACATCTCCAGCGTCGAGCGCGACGCGATCATGCAGGCCCTGGAGTCGACGCGCTACAACAAGACCGCCGCGGCCAAGAAACTCGGCATCACCTTCCGCGCGCTGCGCTACAAGCTCAAGAAGCTCGGCATCGACTGACGACCGCCGTGTTTCGTGCGGGCCGGGCATCCTCCTCCGTGGAAATCCCGGCCTGTGCGGGATCACGTCCGGCGCACAATGCCCGCCGTGCATGGTCCGGAACCGCATTCGCGGCCCCGTGTCCGTGGCCGCGAACGCGCTTGAAATCAAGCGACGTTCAGGCAGAATGAACGTTTTACACAGGAAGGGGATGCCATGGCAGGTGCCGACGGAACCGCGCAGGCCCGGACCATCATCGACGTGCGCGGCCTGCGCAAGCGGTTCGACCAGCGCGACGTGCTGAACGGCCTCGACTGGCACGTCCCCGGCGGCCGCGTGATCGGCCTGCTGGGCAAGAACGGCGCCGGCAAGACCACGCTGTTGCGCTGCATGGCCGGGCTCTCGCCCATCGACGCCGGCAGCATCGTCGTCCTCGGCCATCCGGTCGACGAGCCCGGCGGCGAGCGCCTGCAGCACATCGGCTTCGTGCCGCAGTCCTTCGACCTGTTCCCGTGGATGAAGGTGCGCGGCTACCTGGACTTCACGGCCGCCTTCTATCCGCGCTGGAACCATGCCCGGACCGAGCGCCTGCTCGACGACTGGCTGATCGACCGCAAGCAGAAGATCGGCCAGCTCTCGCAGGGCCAGCGCCAGAAACTGGCCATCATCCGCGCGCTCGCCCCCGACCCGGACCTGCTGCTGCTCGACGAACCGGTGGCCAGCCTCGACCCGCAGGCGCGCCGCGCGTTCATGGACGAGCTGATGCGGATCGTGCAGCGGCCGGGCAAGACGGTGGTGTTTTCCACCCACATCACCGCCGACCTCGAACGCGCCGGCGCCGACATCGCCCTGCTCAAGGACGGCCGCATCGTGCTGGAAAGCGCGTTGCCGGCCCTGCGCCGGCGCATCCGCCGCGTGGTGCTGACCCGCACCGACGGCTGGCACGCCGCGCCGCTGGCAAGCGGCGTGCTACGTGCCACGCTGGACGGCACGCAGGCGCAACTGATCGTCGACGGCGTCGACGACGGGACCCTCGCGGCCGTGGCCGAACGCGAGCGCGCCGGCCTGGACGTGCAACCGCTGACGCTGGAAGACCTGTTCGTGGAGCTGGCATGACCCGGCGCGCCATCGGCAAGCTGGCCACCCTGCCCTTCGTGCGCATGCCGGCCGGCATGGCGGTGGCGGGTCTCGCCTGGCTGGCCAGCGTGGCCCTGATTCCGGTCCTCCACGCCATCGCCATTCCCTTCATCGGCATGACGACCTGGCTGGTCGGCATGCTGCTGGGCCTGACCCTGCGCACACTGATGCGCGCCGACACCCTGCTGCTGCCGGATTTCGCCCGCGTCCTGGGCCGGGCCGGGCTGCTCCACACCCTGGTGCTGGTCGTCGCGCCGGCATTGCTGGTGGCCGTTTTCACCCGCGACCTGCACCTGGCCCTGCTGACGGGAGCCGTGCAACTGCTGGCCGCGGCGCTGGGCCTGGCTTCCGGCACCGGCATCCGGGTGGTGCTTTTTGCCTGGGTCGCCTTTCCGCTGCTGGGCCTCCTGTCCGCGGACATGCACGCCGCCCTGCTGCACGCCGTGACGACGTCGTACTGGGCCCCGTTGCTGGCCGTGCTGCTGGCCGTGCTGATCCTGCATTTCACCCTGCGCCCCGTGCTGACGGTCAGCGACCGCGACGAGGACGATTCGCCCATGCAGGCCATCGCCGACGGGCGCAAGCCGGCCAGCACGGCCAGCGGCATGCCGCAGCAGCGCGGTTTCATCGGCAGGAAGCTCAAGCCGATCCTCGACGGTACCGCCCAGCGCAATCTCGAACGCAGCATCGCGCGCCTGCACAAGCGTCCCGGCGGCGCCGCGCGCATGGGCGTCATCCGCGCCGTGCTGCTGCCGCACGACAACCTGCAGGGCATCGCCGTCAACCTCCTGGTCACGACCCTCATCGCGGCCCTGTACTTCACGCTCATCCATCACGACGACGGCATGGATGCGGGCTTTCTCGCTTCCTACTCCGTGCTCATCGGCATGTCGCGATTCGCCGCCGTCGGCCGCGGCATGGTGAAGATGCAGCCCAACCTGGCCGACCTGTACCTGACCCTGGCGCCGGAAACCCATGCCGAGTTCCAGGCCACCATTGCCGATGCCCTGCTGAAACTGGTCGCCGTCACCACCCTCAACTGCGTCGTCTACAGCGTGCTGATCGCCGTCCTGCTGCATGCCGGCGCACCGGCCGAGCTGGCGCTGACCGCGCTCATCGTGGGCACCGGCGCGTCCTTCGGCGCCCTGGCCGCGCACCTGGTCGGCCCCGCCTCGCAGAGCGGACGCACGCTGGTGCAGATCGTCCTGCTGGTCGGCGCCATGCTCGTCTACAACCTGGTGCTGTGGCTGATGCACCGTTTCGGCGTTGTCGCCGGCGGCCTCGCCGGCATCGCCATCTGCCTGCCCTTCGGCCTGGGCGCCTGGCACTACGCGCGACGCGAATACCTCTCGCGCCGGCCGTGCTTCGACGTGCCGCCGGAATGAAAACCGGGCCGGTCCGCGACTACCCGAACGGGTGCTCGATCGACGGGCTCTGCGGAGTGAACCAGCGCGCGCCGGTATCGGTGATGTGCATGTCGTCTTCCAGGCGCACGCCGAACTCGCCCGGGATGTAGATGCCGGGCTCGTCGCTGAAGGTCATGTGCGGCTTGATGCGGCGCTTGTTGCCACGCACCAGGTAGTACCACTCGTGCATGTCCATGCCGATGCCGTGGCCGAGGCGGTGCGAGAAATACT
>CAZBZD010000223.1:0-3061 GCA_964496295.1 uncultured Rhodanobacteraceae bacterium
CGCGCATGCCAGCGCGATCCACAAACCGTACTGATGCAGCATGGAACCTCCCCGAGTTTTTGCGGGCCCGGAATCGGGCAGCCTCCCGAGTATAGACATAGATGGGCGCGACGTGTGTTGTGCTTCGGGAGAGCGTTGTGGTAATGCCGCTGGTATGCGCTGTTTTGTCGCACCACACTTCCTTGCAGGAGCCAGCCCTGCTGGCGATGGCCTGATTATGCGCATAACCTGACCATCGCCAGCAGGGCTGGCTCCTGCAAGGAGATGTCCCGGATGTAAGGTGGGCCAAAGTCCACCCTGTGTGTGATGCGGAGCCATAGCGATGACCCATTCCGACCTTGCCCGACGCCGCGCCGCCTTCCGCGATTTGCATCGCGAGGGCTGCTTCGTCCTGCCCAACCCGTGGAACCCGGGCTCGGCGAAATGGCTGGCGCAGGCCGGCTTCAAGGCGCTGGCCAGCACCAGTTCCGGCTACGCGTTCTCGCGCGGCCATGCCGACGGCGACATCGGCGTGGACGAGGTGCTGGCGCATCTGCGCGAACTGGTCGAGGCCACCGATCTGCCGGTCAACGCGGATTTCGAGAGCGGTTACGCGCGTGACCTCGATGGACTGGCGGTCAACGTGCGCCGTTGCGTCGACACCGGCGTGGCCGGTTTGTCGATCGAGGACTCGACGGGCGACAGGGATCGGCCGCTGTTCGATTTCGACGAGGCCGTGGCGCGCATGCGTGCCGCGCGCGGGGCGATCGATGCCAGTGGCGAGGACGTCATGCTGATCGGTCGCAGCGAGGGCTTCCTGGTCGGCCGACCCGATCTCGACGAAACCCTGCGCCGCCTGGTGGCCTACGCCGAAGCCGGCGCCGATTGCCTGTACGCGCCGGGCTTGTCCACGCGCGAACAGGTCGCCGCCGTGGTCGCGGCCGTGGCACCCAAGCCGGTCAACGTGCTGATGGGCCCGGCCGCCGGGCTGGGCTTCGCTACCCTGGCCGAACTCGGCGTGCGCCGGGTCAGCGTGGGCGGCGCGTTGGCGCTGGCGGCCTGGAGCGGTTTCGTCGCCGCAGCCAGCCCGCTGGCCGTCGGCCGATTCGACGGTTTTGCCCATGACGTGACACACGCCGATCTGGGCAACCTGTTCGCCACCCTGTAGGCCGGTTCAAGGAGCAACGCGACGGAACCGGCGATCCGGCTGCCGATGCTGATTTCTCGACGGCGGCCGGGTTCGGGCGCCCGATCCGTCGCGTTGCTCCTTGATCGGGCCTACAGCCAAGGTTCCAGCTTCTTCTTGACTGCCACGTTCTTGAGCGTGATGTAGTTGGGCAGGCCGTCACGGCCCAAGGGCGGCGGCGCCTCGCCGCGAATCAAGGGCGCCAGGTAGCGCCGCGCGGCGGCGGTGATGCCGAAGCCGTCGCGGCGGATGAAGCTTTTCGGCATCTTCTTTTCGCGGTTGGCGATGCGCTTGAGCGGCGCCGGCTCGATCTTCCAGCGATAGGGGCTGTCGGAGGTGCGCCTGATGACCGGCATCATCGCGTTCATGCCCTTCAACGCGTATTCGACCGCCGCCTTGCCGACGGCCTGCGCCTGCTCCACGTCCGTCTTCGAGGCCGCGTGTCGTGCCGAGCGCTGCAGGTAGTCGGGCAGCGCCCAATGCACCTTCAGGCCCAGTTTTTCGTGCACCAGGCTGGCCAGCAGCGGCGCCACGCCGCCCAGCTGCACGTGGCCGAAGGCATCGCGGGTGCCGGCGTCGGCCAGCAGTTTGCCACCGGCGTCGCGTACGCCTTCGGAGGCGACCACGGTGCACCAGCCGAGCTTGTCGACCGTGGCCTTCACCCGGGCCAGGAAGGCCTTTTCGTCGAAGGCGCGTTCGGGGAACAGGATCACGTGCGGCGCATCTTCCGGTCCTGCGCCGGCCAGGCCGGAGGAGGCGGCGATCCAGCCGGCGTGCCGGCCCATCACCTCCAGCACGAATACCTTGGTCGAAGTTTCGCTCATCGAGGCCACGTCCAGGCTGGCTTCCAGCGTGGACAGCGCCGTGTAGCGCGCCACCGAACCGAAGCCGGGGCAGCAGTCGGTGACGGCGAGGTCGTTGTCGACCGTCTTGGGCACGCCGATGCAGGTGACCTCGTGGCCCATGCGCTTGCCCAGTTGCGCGAGCTTCAGCGCCGTGTCGGCCGAGTCGTTGCCGCCGTTGTAGAGGAACCAGCGGATGTCGTGCGCGCGCAGCACGGCGATCAGGCGCTGGTATTCGGCGCGGTTGTCCCCGGGTGATTTCAGCTTGTAGCGGCACGAGCCGAAGGCGCCGCCGGGGGTGTGCGCAAGGGCGGCGACGGAGCTTTTCGATTCCTTCGAGGTGTCGATCAGCTCTTCGCGCAGCACGCCGAGGATGCCGTTGCGCGCAGCGTAGACCTTCACGCCGTGGCGGCGGGCGGTCTCGATCACGGCGCCGGCGGTGGCGTTGATGACGGCGGTGACGCCGCCGGACTGGGCGTAGAGAAGCTTGCCTCGGGCCATCGGGCATTTTCCGTTCGGACGATGCCTCAAGGATAATCCCTTGCACGACAACGGGATAGGGAGACTCATGCCATGAATTTGTTTGACGGAGCCGGCCCCAGCGGCTACTTTTAACGCCATTTCATTGACGCTCGAAGGCGCTGCGGATGTGCGCCGGAGACACCAGCGGAGCATGTCATGCGACTCGTGTTACTCGGCGCGCCCGGCTCGGGCAAAGGCACCCAGGCCGCGCGACTGAAGAAGGAACTGGGCGTACCCCACATTTCCACCGGCGACCTGCTGCGCGCGGCCGTCAAGGCCGGCACGCCGCTGGGCCGGAAGGCCAAGGCGGTAATGGACGCCGGGCAGCTGGTCTCCGACGACATCGTGCTCGGCATGCTCGAGGAGCGCCTGGCCGAGGACGATGCCGGGGCCGGCTTCATCCTTGACGGCTATCCGCGCAACCTGGCCCAGGTGAAGGCGCTGGACGGCCTGCTCGAACGCCTCGACAAGCCGCTGGACGCCGTGGTCAAGCTGGAAGTGCCCAACGAGGAAATCGTCGGCCGCTGCGAAA
>CAZBZD010000224.1:0-3060 GCA_964496295.1 uncultured Rhodanobacteraceae bacterium
TGCGGGCCTCGCTCGACAGGCCATCTGTGGCCGTGCAAGTCTCCGTATGGGGTTGCCCCTTGCACGCTGCGTTGGAGTATCGTTTCCCGGCAGGGTCCGGGGTCCGGGCCGCCGCCGCGACGGTGGCCGCCTTGGCCGGGAGCCCTGCCGGTCCGCTTCCGCGGCGTGGGACGACGGGGCCTTTCAGGGGGGTGTATGCGTACCTGGTTGCGTGTGTTGCTGACTTTCTTCGCTGCGGTGGCGGCGTATTTCTTCGTGTTCTGGGTCGGGGGCGCGGTGGTTTTTTTCTCCCTTCCATCGGGGATATCCGGCACGATTGCCTTCGTGGTTTCGCTGGTCGTCGCCATTCTCGCGGGGCGCTGCGTGTGGGTGCAGACGGGGGCGACGGCGCGGCAGGGGTTGTTCCGTTCCGTCGTGCTGGGCGCGGTGCTGGCCGGGACCGCCGGGTTCCTGATCGGTTTCATCGGGGCGCTGCTGTTTGCGCCGGGTGCCAACCAGGGACCGTTGCTCGGCCTGTTCGTCACCGGGCCGCTGGGCTTCGTTCTGGGTGGCGTCGGCGGAGGGGTGTACTGGCTGGTGCATCGGGGTCGTGCCGAGGCATGAGTGCCGTGCGGTGTTTCGCGGTATCTTGTGGGCGCGTCCACGAGGCTTGAGGTTCCCGAAAGCCCCGGCCGGGCGAAACCGGGTGATTCGACGACGCGCCGACTGTTCGTTGCCGCCGCCGCCATGGCCCGGCGTGCCTTGCCACGCATGGTTGCCACCGAAGCCGCGAGGAGAAAGCCGTGAACAGACAAATTTTCATCAACCTGCCGGTTGCCGACCTGCCCAGGTCGATGGCCTTTTTCAAGGCGCTCGGCTTTCCGCACGATCCGCAGTTCAGCGACGACACGGGCGCGTGCATCTGCGTCAGCGACGTGATTCGTGTCATGCTGCTCACGCACGCCAGGTTTCGCGACTTCACGCCCAGGGCCGTCTGCGACACGGGCCAGGCCGCCGAGGTGTTGCTTACCCTGAGCTGCGAAAGCCGCGAGGAAGTGGACGGCCTTGTCGCCAGGGCACTCGCCGCGGGCGGTTCGACGAGCGACGAGCCGGAGGATTACGGCTTCATGTATGCGCACAGTTTTGTCGACCCGGATGGTCACGGCTGGGGGCTCTTCCACATGAGTGCCACGCCGGCGCAACAGCCCGCGTGACACGCGGGAAGCGTTGAAACCGGCGGTGTCGGGCCTGGCGGGCCGGGAGGCGGGATGGTGCGTTTTACGGAATCACAACGCGGAGTGGCCGTGGGCATGGCGGCCGGGTTCTGCATTTCGGCGGCATGCCTCGCCGCCGCGGCGGGGTCCGGAATGCTCGGCGGATTCCGGCCCGAGCGGGGCCTGCGCCTGTCATGGTTCGCGCTCAGCGCCCTGGCGCCCGCGCTGACCCTGGCGGTTGCCATCGGCCGGCTTGCCGCGTATCGCTTCCGGTCCGCGCGGGATATCGACGGCAGTGCGCTGGCAGAGGGCACGGACAAGGCGAGGCTGTTGCAGTCGCTGCTGCAAAACACGCTCGAGCAACTGGCGCTGGCTTTGCCCGTCTACGCGGCGTGGTCGGCATGCGCGCCCGTGCGCTGGCTGATGGCGATGCCGGTGGCCGCGGCGCTTTTCGTGCTGGGGCGGACAGGGTTTTTCTGCGGCTATCGGCGGGGCGCGGCGGCCCGCTCGCTGGGTTTTGCGCTGACTTTCTATCCGACGCTGATGCTGCTGGCCGGCGCGATGTTTTTCGCGATTCGCGCCGTCGCCGGCTGACGCGGTGCACGGGCGGTCCGGGCCGCGATCAGCGCCGGCGTTTGGACCTTGCGGGTTTGTGCCGGTGCGGTTCGGCATCGACGCTGACGTATTCCGGTTCGGATGCGGACCCGTCCAGGCGCATGGCGGTGAGTTTTCCGCCCCAGACGCAGCCGGTGTCCAGGGCGTGGATGCCGAGGCCGGCGAACAGGCCCAGGGCGGACCAGTGGCCGCAGACGATGCGGGTCTTGCGCTGGCGCATGCCGGGGACGGCGAACCAGGGGTAGAGGCCGGCTTTCTGCGTGCCGGGCGCGCCCTTGGCGTCGAAGTCGATGCGGCCGCGGGTGTCGCAGTAGCGCATGCGCGTGAGCACGTTGATGGCGGCGCGCGAGCGGTCGATGCCCTTCAGGCGCGGCGACCAGGCGGCGGGGCGGTTGCCGAACAGGTGCTTGAGCAGGCGGTGGTGGCCCGGGCCGGCCAGTTCGCGCTCGACGTCGGCGGCGGCGTGTTGCGCCTGGCGCAGGGTCCAGCGCGGGGCCAGGCCGGCGTGCACCATGGTCCAGCCGAGCCCGCTGTCGTGGTGCAGCAGTTTCTGGCCGCGCAGCCAGTCGAGCAGCAGGCCGCTGTCTTCGGCAAACAGGATCTTGCGCAGCTCCGGGTTGACCCGCTGTTGCGCCTCGCGCGGACGCTCGGCCACGGCGAGCAGGCTGAGGTCGTGGTTGCCGAGCGTGACGATGCACGATTCGCGCAGCGAGTGGACCAGGCGCAGCACTTCCAGCGACTGGCCGCCGCGGTTGACCAGGTCGCCGCAGAACCACAGCTTGTCGCGGGCGGGGTCGAAGGCGAGGCGTTCGAGCAGGCGCTCGAGTTCGGGAAGGCAGCCCTGCACGTCGCCGATGGCATGGACCGCCATGTCAGCTTCGTCCCTGCCGGTGCGCGGACCGGTTCAATGCAGGGTCCTCGGGATGGCCAGGGTGAAGGGCGGGATGGCGGCGTCGAAGCGGGTGCCGTCGTCGGCCAGCATCCGGTAGCTGCCGTGCATGGTGCCGACCGGAGTTTCCAGGATGGCGCCGGAGGTGTACTGGTAGTCGTCGCCGGGGCGCATCCAGGGCTGCTCGCCGACCACGCCGTCGCCGCGCACTTCCTCCACCTTGCCGTTGGCGTCGGCGATGACCCAGTGGCGCGTCAGCAGTTGCGCCGGCATGCCGCCGGTGTTGCGCAGGGTGATGGTGTAGGCGAACACGAAGCGGTTGTCCTCGGGCCGCGACTGCTGCGGCACGAAACGGGTTTCCAC
>CAZBZD010000225.1:0-3029 GCA_964496295.1 uncultured Rhodanobacteraceae bacterium
TTCTTTTCGTCTGCCTGGGCAACATCTGCCGTTCGCCCACGGTGGAGGCCGTGGCACGCGCCGAATTCGCGCGCGCCGGGGTGGACGTGGCGGTGGCGTCCTGCGGCACCGGCGACTGGCATGTCGGGCAGGGGGCCGATCCGCGTGCGGTGAAGGCGGGCGCGGAAGCCGGTTACGACCTCTCCGGGCACCGCGCGCGCCAGTTGCGGCCGGCGGACTTTGCCGGGCATCGCCTGGTGCTGGCCATGGACCGCTCCAACCTCGCCGACCTGCTGGCCATGTGCCCGCTGGAATGGCGCTCGCGCGTGGGGTTGTTCCTCGAGGTGGCCGCGGCCGCACCGCCGTCCGAAGTGCCTGATCCCTACCGGGGTGGCGGCGAGGATTTCGCGCATGTCATCGACCTGGCCCGTCGCGGCACGCGCGGGCTCGTCGAGCTGCTTCGGGAGTGACTTCCGGGGCATGTGCCGGCCGTGGACGCGGCGCTAGCCTCCATGTTTCGCGTGCGCGTTCCGTGCACGCCCGGGCATCGAGGAGAGTTTTCGTGCGCAAGCTTGTCCTGACCGCGGCGCTGGCCGCGCTGGTTTCCGTGTCGCTGCCTGCCCTGGCCGGCAACAGCAAGTCGTCCGATGCGTCGAAGGCCGCCGATGCATCCCTGGTCGAGCCGCAGTCCTCGGTCAGCCATGGCTCGGTCGAGGTGGAAGGCCGCCGCATCGACTACAAGGCCGTGGCCGGCACCCTGGTCCTGCACGGCAAGGGAGACAAGGCGAACGTGCCCACCGTGAGCATGTTCTACACGGCCTACTTCAAGGAAGGCGCCGATGCCGCGAAGCGCCCCGTCACCTTCATCTACAACGGCGGCCCGGGCTCGGCGACGGTATGGCTGCACATGGGCGCGTTCGGCCCGCGCCGCGTGGTCACTTCCGACCACACGCACACCCCGGCGGCGCCCTACAAGCTGGTCAACAACGACTACAGCCTGCTGGATGCCTCGGACCTGGTATTCATCGACGCGCCGGGCGCGGGCTTCAGCCGCCTGATTGCCAACGACAAGGACAAGGACAAGCGCGCCAAGCAGATGAAGGAACGCAAGAAGGCGATCTACAGCGTGGACGGCGACGCGCATGCCTTCGCGCAGTTCATCCAGCAGTTCCTGTCCAGGTACGGTCGCTGGAACTCGCCCAAGTACCTGTTCGGCGAAAGCTATGGCACCACGCGTTCGGCGGTGCTCGCGAACATCCTGATCAACGAGGACAGCATCGATCTCAACGGCGTGATGCTGCTGTCGCAGATCCTCAACTTCGGCTTCAGCATCGACGGGGCCAAGTACAACCCCGGCGCGGACGTGGCCTACATCGGCGCGTTGCCGACCTTTGCCGCCACCGCCTGGTACCACGACAAGCTGCCCGGCAAGCCGGCCGATCTCGACGCGTTCCTGAAGGAAGTGGAGCACTACGCCACGCACGAATACACGCTGGCCCTGATGCAGGGCGCCAACCTGCCGCAGGCGCAGAAGCGGGCCGTGGCCGAAAAGCTGCACCAGTACATCGGGCTTCCGGTCGACTACCTGATGAAGGCCGACCTGCGCGTCAGCGGAGGCATGTTCGAGCACGAGCTGCTGGGCGAGAGCACGGAAACGACCGGCCGCCTGGACACGCGTTTCGTCGGCCCGTCGATGGACCCGCTGAGCAAGGGTTCGCGGTACGACCCGCAATCCTCGGCCATCAGCTCCGCCTACGTGGCCGTGTTCAACCACTACGTGCGCAAGACCCTGGATTTCGGCAAGGGCATGCACTACCGCCTGTTTGCCGACATCGACCGCTGGGACATGGAACACCATCATCACCGCGGCACGCTCAACGTGATGGGCGACCTGGCGCGCGCGATGAAGGCCGACCCCAACCTCAAGGTCATGTTGAACGGCGGCTACTACGACCTGGCCACGCCGTTCTTCACCGCCGAATACGAGATGGCGCACCTGCCGATACCGCGCTCGCTGCAGAAGAACATTTCCTACCACTGGTACCCGTCGGGCCACATGGTCTACGCGCACCTGCCGTCGCTGAAAAAATTGCACGACAACGCGGCCGCGTTCATCCGGCAGACGACGACCGGCAGCTGATCACTTCCCGCAACGCGGGATCTGAATGCAGGGCTCGCTCCTGCAATTTGTTTGAGGGATTTGCGTACATTTCGTGAGTACCGGGCTGTTTCGTGTGTGTCAGGGCACTCGCGCGGGCGTGGGGCAGGCTAAAATGGACGCATGGCCGAAGCATCCCCGCCGCCCTTCGACGGCAAGGCATTTGTCCGCACCCTGACCACCTCGCCCGGCGTCTACCGCTATTTCGACGCCGACGACCGGCTGCTGTACGTCGGCAAGGCGGCCAACCTGAAAAAGCGCGTGGGCAGCTATTTCCTGCGTCCGCGCATGGAGCCGCGCATCGCCGCCATGGTGGCGCAGATCGCGCGCGCCGAGGTCACCGTGACCCGCACCGCCACCGAGGCGCTGGTGCTGGAATCGCAGCTCATCAAGTCGCTCAAGCCGCACTACAACATCCTGCTGCGCGACGACAAGAGCTACCCGTACATCTACCTGTCCAGTGGCGAGGACTACCCGCGCCTGGCCCTGCACCGCGGCGCGAAGAACAGGCCGGGGCGCTATTTCGGCCCGTTCCCGAGCGCCTCGGTGGTGCGCGAGAGCCTCAACCTGATGCAGAAGCTGTTCAAGGTGCGCCAGTGCGAGGACAGCTACTTCCGCAACCGCTCGCGGCCCTGCCTGCAGTACCAGATCGGACGCTGCAGCGCGCCCTGCGTGGGGCTGATCAGCGTGGAGGAGTACGCGCGCGACGTGCGTCATGCCGAGATGTTCCTGGAGGGCAAGAGCACCGAAATCATCGACGACCTCGCGGCATCCATGGAAAAGGCCAGCGCGGCGCTGGATTTCGAGAAAGCCGCCGTGCTGCGCGACCAGATCGCCGCCCTGCGCCGGCTGCAGGCGCAGAACCACGTGCAGGGCGCCAGCGAGGACATGG
>CAZBZD010000226.1:0-3003 GCA_964496295.1 uncultured Rhodanobacteraceae bacterium
CGCGCGCCACTTCCACGGCGGCGATCAGGTAGGCCATGGACTTGCCGGTGCCGGTTGGCGCCTCGATCACGGCCGCGCCGCCCTCGGCCATGGTCCTGGCCACGCTGGCGATCATGCGGTTCTGCGCGCGCCGCGGGCGGTAGCCGGGCAACTGCTCCTTGAGCCGGGCGTGGATGGCGCGGATGGCGTCCTTGGTGGCGTCGGTCAGCATGGGGAAACTCTGATTGAATCCAGCGCAGGCGTCACTTGTCCTGTCTGTTCGCCAGACGAGGCGCACCGGTGCACGTGGAGAGTGGTCATGGATGGCCGCGGCTTTGAGGAGAGTGGTTGCCTGTCGAGGCAGTGCAGCGCAGGATCGTGGACAGACAGGACAAGCCCAACAGGTTGATTTGAAAGGAAAGGGTGGCGCCCGAATGGCCCGCAGGCTGTGCTGCGCGGCTTGTCCAGGCCACCAGCCTGCGCGGCGCCACGCAGCACAGCCTGCGTACCATTCGGGCGCCATGACGTCTGTGCCGGATTCAATCAGAGCTTCCTTAGCGCGGCGGTGCCATCAGCTCCCGGAGGCGGAGGCAGGCATCGTGGTCGGTGTCCTGGCGGTGGAATTGCCGCGTCACGTCGCGGCGGCGCTGTTCCAGCGTCAGCGGCGCGTGGCGGCGGTTGCCGCGCGGCAGTTCCGCGGCGTCCAGGACGCCGTCGCCGTCGGCGTCCATGCGCCGGAAACCCTTGTCCATGTAGGCCTGGTATTCGGCCAGGCTGACGCAGCCGTCGCGGTCGGCGTCGAACATGGCCATCAGCGGCGACTCGGCGGCCTGCAGCGGGGCGGCGGCCACCGTCATCGCCAGCGCCACGGTGGCCGCGGCAAGGCGCATCAGCGGTTGCTGCCGTGGATGCCGATGAACTGCAGGAATTCCTGGCGCGTGCGCGGATCGTCGCGGAACGAGCCGGTCATCTGGCTGGTGATCATGGACACGCCGCGCTTGTGGATGCCGCGCGTGGTCATGCATTCGTGGCTGGCATCGACGACCACGGCCACGCCCAGCGGCTCCAGGTTGTCCTGGATGCACTTGGCAATCTGCGCGGTGAGTTTTTCCTGCACCTGGAAGCGGCGTGCGTAGCCGTCGACCACGCGCGCCAGCTTGCTGATGCCGACCACGCGCTTGTCGGGCAGGTAGCCGACGTGGGCGCGGCCGATGATCGGCGCCATGTGGTGCTCGCAGTGGCTCTCGAACTCGATGTCGCGCAGCACCACCATCTCGTCGTAGTCGCAGACTTCCTCGAAGGTGCGGCGCAGGTATTCGCCGGGGTCCTCGGCGTAGCCGGAGAACCAGTCCTCGTAGGCCTTGGCCACGCGCCTGGGCGTGTCCAGCAGGCCTTCGCGCGTGACGTCCTCGCCGGCCCAGCCGAGCAGCGTGCGGACGGCTTCTTCGGCTTGTTCGCGGGTGGGCTTGGTGGTGTCGGTCATGCCGGTGTCTCGGGGCAGCAAAGCGCCATTGTAGCTGCTTGCCATCGGACGGGCTCCTGCACAGGTCGGGCAATGCCCGACGTGAAAGTTACCCAAATTCGCGAAGCTTCCATGTCGGGCAGTGCCCGACCTACGGGTTACGGGCTGTCGAGGGCCTCGTCGTCGTCGTCCGCGGCCAGCCTTTCGGGCATGGCCTTTTTCGGCTTGACGCCGAAGGCGCGCAGCCTTTCCGCCTGCCGCACCAGGCCGCGGCTGGGGTCGTTGAGGGCCTTCTCGGCCTCGCGCGCGCTGTCGCGGGCCTTGTCCAGGTGGGTGTTGATGGCCACGATGTGCTCGGCGAACTTGCGCGCGGCGTCGTACATCAACTCGCCGCGCTTGACGATCTTGTTCATGTTTTTCGTGGTCTTTTCCACGCGCCAGATGTATTCGATGGTGCGCAGCACGGTGAACAGCGTGTTCGGCGAGACCAGCGCGATGTGGCGTTCCAGCGCGTACCGGGACAATTCGGGATCGGCCTCGCTGGCGGCCATGAGCGCGCTTTCGATGGGCACGAACAGCAGCGTGAAGTCGACGCTTTTCAGGCCGTACAGGCGCGGATAGTTCTTTTCCGACAGGTCCCTGATGTGCCGCTTCAGCGACGCGCAGTGCTCCTTGAGCGCCTGCGCGCGCGCGTCCTCGTCGTCGCTGGCGGCGACGAAGCGTTCGTAGGCGACCAGCGACACCTTGGAATCGATGACGATGGCGCGCTCGTCGGGCAGGTCCATCACCACGTCGGTGACCAGCAGTTCGCCGGTGTCTTCCGCGCGCTGGCTGGTCTGGGTGCGGAAGTTGACGCCCTCGCGCAGGCCGGCCAGTTCCAGCAGGCGCTGCAGGACCTGCTCGCCCCAGATGCCGCGCGTCTTGCTTTCGCCGCGCAGGGCGTTGGTGAGCGATTGCGCCTTGGCGCCGATGTCCTGGTTGAGCGCGGTCAAGTGGCGGATCTGCTCGAACAGCGCCGTGCGGGCCTTGATGTCGTCCTCGCGCGATTGCTCCACCTTGCTGCGGAAGTCCTTGAGGTTTTCGTTGAAGGGGGTGAGCAGCGTCGCCAGCGTGTTTTTCTGCTGCTTGTCGAGGCTGGCGCTCTTTTCCTCCAGCAGGGTGCCGGCCAGCAGTTTGAACTCGCGGGTCATGGTTTCGCGCGTATCGGCCAGGAGCTTGTCGGTTTCGGCATGGCGCTGCTTCGCGGCAAGGATTTCCTGTTCCTGGCGCGCGATGGTTTCGCGGCGCGAGGCCAGTTCGCCGCGGGTCTGCTCGAGCTGCTGTTCCAGCACCGGCACGCGTTGGGCGAGCGCTTCGGAACGGGCCAGGCGACCGGTCAGCTCGTCGCGTTCCTGCCGCGATGCGCGTTCGGCTTCGCCGGCCGAGTGCTTCAGCCACAGGTAGACGATGATGCCGGCCAGCAGCAATCCGATGGCGAAGGCGGCAACGAGGGGCAACAGGGTGTCGATCATGAAGGAAAACGTGTCGGCGGGAATCTGGCGACCAGTGTACGCCCCGTTATC
>CAZBZD010000227.1:0-2969 GCA_964496295.1 uncultured Rhodanobacteraceae bacterium
AGGTCGCCAAGGTGCGCCTGACCAACGGTTTCGAGGTCATCAGCTACATCGGCGGCGAAGGCCACAACCTGCAGGAGCACTCGGTGGTGCTGATCCGCGGTGGCCGTGTCAAGGATCTGCCGGGCGTGCGTTACCACACCGTGCGCGGCAGCCTGGACTGCGCGGGCGTGACCAAGCGTCGCAACTCGCGTTCCAAGTACGGCGCCAAGCGCCCCAAGAGCTGACCGGTTTCGATTGAAAGGCGACCACGGCCGGTCGCATGACTCGCGGGCTGGATGCCTGCAATGCATAACGGACACATATCATGTCGCGCAAAGGTTCACATCCCGCCCGCGTGGTCCTGCCGGACCCCAAGCATGGCAGCGAGCTGATCGCCCGCTTCATCAACATGGTGATGAAGAGTGGCAAGAAGTCGGTCGCCGAAGGCATCGTCTACGGCGCCCTGGAGCACCTGGGCGAAAAGCACGCCGAGCCGGTCGAGCTGGTCGAGAAGGCGCTGGGCAATGTTTCGCCGGTGGTCGAGGTGAAGTCCCGCCGCGTCGGCGGCGCCACCTACCAGGTGCCGGTCGAAGTCCGCTCGTCCCGCCGCATGGCGCTGGCGATGCGCTGGGTGATCGACGCCGCGCGCAAGCGCAGCGAGGTCTCCATGCCGCGCAAGCTGGCTGCCGAACTGGCTGACGCTTCCGAGCAGCGCGGCGGCGCGATCAAGAAGCGTGAGGAAACCCACCGCATGGCGGAGGCCAACAAGGCCTTCTCGCATTACCGCTGGTAAAAGATCATGGCACGTACCACACCCCTCGACCGCTATCGCAATTTCGGCATCATGGCCCACATCGATGCGGGCAAGACGACGACGACCGAGCGCATCCTGTTCTACACCGGCGTGAACCACAAGATCGGCGAGACCCACGAGGGCGCCGCCACCATGGACTGGATGGAGCAGGAGCAGGAGCGCGGCATCACCATCACGTCCGCCGCCACCACGTGCTTCTGGGAAGGCATGGATCACACCCTGCCCAAGCACCGGTTCAACATCATCGACACCCCGGGGCACGTCGACTTCACCATCGAGGTGGAGCGTTCCCTGCGCGTGCTCGACGGTGCGGTGTTCGTGCTGTGCGCGGTCGGCGGCGTGCAGCCGCAGTCCGAGACCGTGTGGCGCCAGGCCAACAAGTATTCCGTGCCGCGCCTGGCCTTCGTCAACAAGATGGACCGCGTCGGCGCCAATTTCGACAAGGTCTGCGAGCAGTTGAAGTCCCGCCTGGGCGCGCACCCGGTGCCGATGCAGGTGCCGATCGGCTCCGAGGACGACTTCGAGGGCGTGGTCGACCTGGTCAAGATGAAGGCCATCTACTGGGACATGGAGTCGCACGGCACCAAGTTCGACTACCGCGAGATCCCGGCCGAACTGAAGGAAAAGGCCGAGGCGGCGCGCGAGTTCCTGGTGGAGTCGGCGGCCGAGTCCTCCGAGGAACTGATGAACAAGTACCTCGAGGAAGGCGAGCTGAGCGAGGATGAAATCATCGCCGGCCTGCGCGCGGGCACGCTGGATACCAGCATCATTCCGGTGTTCTGCGGTACCGCCTTCAAGAACAAGGGCGTGCAGGCCATGCTGGACGGCGTGGTCGAGCTGCTGCCGTCGCCTTCCGATCGTCCGCCGGTCGAAGGCGTCGACGAAAACGACCAGCCGGCCACGCGCCCGGCCGACGACAAGGCGCCGTTCTCGGCGCTGGCCTTCAAGATCATGACCGATCCGTTCGTCGGTTCGCTGAGCTTCTTCCGCGTCTACTCGGGCGTGCTGAACTCCGGCGACGCCGTCTACAACCCGGTCAAGATGAAGAAGGAGCGCGTCGGCCGCATCCTGCAGATGCACTCCAACGACCGCAAGGAAATCAAGGAAGTGCGTGCCGGCGACATCGCCGCGGCGGTGGGCCTGAAGGACGTCACCACCGGTGACACCCTGTGCGCGCAGGACAGCGTCATCACCCTGGAACAGATGACGTTCCCGGAGCCGGTGATCTCGATGGCCGTGGAGCCGAAGACCAAGTCGGACCAGGAAAAGATGAGCGTCGCGCTCGGCCGCCTGGCGCAGGAGGATCCGTCCTTCCGCGTGCGTACCGACGAGGAATCCGGCCAGACCATCATCTCCGGCATGGGCGAGCTGCACCTGGACATCCTGGTCGACCGCATGAAGCGCGAGTTCAACGTCGAGGCCAACATCGGCAAGCCGCAGGTGGCCTATCGCGAAGCCATCACGCAGCCGGTGCGCGCCGAGGGCAAGTTCGTGCGCCAGTCCGGCGGCAAGGGCCAGTACGGCCACGTGGTGCTGGAAATGTCGCCGCAGGAGCGCGGCGAAGGCTACGAGTTCGTCAACGAGATCGTCGGCGGCGTGGTGCCCAAGGAATACATCCCGGCCGTCGACAAGGGCATCCAGGAAGCGATGACCAACGGTCCGCTGGCCGGCTTCCCCGTGGTCGACCTGAAGGTCCGCCTCGTGGACGGTTCCTACCACGAAGTCGATTCCTCGGAAATGGCGTTCAAGATCGCCGGTTCCATGGGCTTCAAGGAAGGTTTCCACAAGGCCCGTCCGGCCCTGCTGGAGCCGATCATGAAGGTCGAGGTGGTGACGCCCGAGGAATACATGGGCGACGTCATGGGTGACGTTTCCCGTCGCCGCGGCGTCCTCCAGGGTTCGGAAGATTCCCCCTCGGGCAAGCTCATCCACGCGCACGTGCCGCTGGGCGAAATGTTCGGCTACGCCACCAGCCTGCGTTCGCAGACCCAGGGGCGTGCCACGTTCACGATGGAATTCGACCATTACGCCGAAGCACCCAACAGCATTGCCGAACAGGTAATGAAAAAGGCCTGATCGGGCCTGTTTATCCCATACAACGTTCTTTTGAGGTTTTGAGTCATGGCAAAGGGCAAATTCGAACGCACGAAGCCGCATGTGAATGTCGGCACGATCG
>CAZBZD010000228.1:0-2957 GCA_964496295.1 uncultured Rhodanobacteraceae bacterium
CGGACACGTGCACCAGGCCTTCCACGCCCGGCTCGATCTCGACGAAGCAACCGTAGTCGGTGACGTTGGAGACCTTGCCGAAGATGCGCGAACCGACCGGGTAGCGACGCGCGATGTTGACCCACGGGTCCTCGCCCAGCTGCTTGAGGCCCAGCGAGACGCGCATGCGCTCGCGGTCGAACTTCAGCACGCGCACTTCCAGCTCGTCGCCGACGTTGACCACCTCGGACGGATGGCGCACGCGCTTCCACGCCATGTCGGTGATGTGCAGCAGGCCGTCGATGCCGCCCAGGTCCACGAACGCGCCGTAGTCGGTGAGGTTCTTGACCACGCCCGGCAGGATGGCGCCCTCGACCAGGCGCTCGAGCAGCTTCTCGCGCTCCTCGGAGTACTCTTCCTCGACCACGGCGCGGCGGCTGACCACGATGTTGTTGCGGCGGCGGTCCAGCTTGATGATCTTGAATTCCAGATCCTTGCCTTCGAGGTAGGCCGGGTCGCGCACCGGGCGCACGTCCACCAGCGAACCGGGCAGGAACGCGCGCACGTTGTTGATGTCGACGGTGAAGCCGCCCTTGACCTTGCCGGAGATCTTGCCGGTGACGATCTGTTCGTCGTCGAAGGCTTCCTCCAGGCCGTCCCAGACCATGGAACGCTTGGCCTTTTCGCGCGAGAGCTTGGTCTCGCCGAAGCCGTCTTCCAGGGCCTCCAGGGCCAGCTTGACTTCGTCGCCCACCTCGACTTCGAGGTGGCCGTTCTCGTCCTTGAACTGCTCGACCGGGACGATGCCTTCGCTCTTGAGGCCGGCGTTGACCACGACCACGTCGGGCCGGACCTCCACCACGATGCCGGAGACGATGGAGCCCGGCTTGAGTTTGGCCAGCGTCTGCTGGCTCTGTTCGAACAGTTCGGCGAAACTTTCAGTCATGTTGATTCCGTAAAAAAGAAAGGCCGTCATCCGTTCACGCCAGCAGTCCCCGTGACTGCGGACGACGGATCAGCGGCCCACCGGTTGAGGGTGTGAAACCACACCGTTGACCAATTCCCCGCGCCGTGACGCGAGGCCCAATCAGCCCCGCGAGCCGGACGCTGCCGGCTGCACCAGGGCAAGCACTTCCTCCACCACCTCGTCGATGGACATGCGCGTGGTATCGATCGTCACGGCGTCCCCGGCGGGCTTCAGCGGAGCCACGGCACGCGACGCATCACGGGCGTCACGCGCCTGGATTTCCTCCAGAAGGTGGGCAAGTGTAACGTCAAGACCCTTTGCTTTCAACTGTTTATAGCGCCTGCGCGCCCGTTCCCCG
The DNA here is from genome assembly GCA_964496295.1 of uncultured Rhodanobacteraceae bacterium. Lineage (GTDB taxonomy): Bacteria > Pseudomonadota > Gammaproteobacteria > Xanthomonadales > Rhodanobacteraceae > Oleiagrimonas. Next base: position 1,305 of record CAZBZD010000228.1, read on the forward strand.
GCACTCGCCGTCAGGAACACCTTGAACGGCGCGTCGGGGAAGACCACGGTACCCATGTCGCGTCCGTCGGCCACCAGCCCGGGCGGCCTGCGCAGCTCGTGCTGCTTGTCCAGCAGGGCCTTGCGCACGCCGGTGAAACCGGCCACGGCGGAGGCCGCCGCGCCGCAGGTCTCGGTGCGCAGTTCGTCGCCGGCGTCGTGGCCGTCGACGATCACGCGGCTGCCGCCGCCGTCGGCACCGGGACGAAATTCGATGCGGGTGTTCCGGGCGCAGCGCACGACGGCCGCCTCGTCGGAAAGATCGAGCCCGGCCATGCCGGCGGCGTAGCCCACCGCGCGGTACAGTGCGCCCGAATCCAGCAGGTGCCAGCCCAGGCCTTCGGCGACGCGGCAACTGATGGTGCCCTTGCCCGCGCCGGACGGGCCGTCGATGGTGAGTACCGGGGCGGTGTCTGTATCGGGCATGGGCGAGGTTCGGGCAGCGGCGGGCGGCGCCATGATAACCCGTCGGTCAAGCGGTGGCGGGAGCCGCAGCGTCGCGGCCGGCAGGATGCCGCGTTACCGGTCGAAACCCGTGTCCTTGCCCTGGTGGCGCCGGTCCCAGCCGCGCAGTTCGTCGCGGATGTGCGCGATGCGCTGGCGGCCGAGCGCGTTGCGCTCCTCGTCCAGGACCAGGCCTTCGAGCAGCTTGGCCAGGCGCTGCGCGGTGGGCAGCATGGTGTCCCAGGCGTCCAGCGCCGGCAACGGCCCCGGCAGGGTCATGAAAAAGCTCAGGCCCGGGGTTTCCAGGCCGGTCATGGCGGCCATGTCGAAGCTGCCGGGCTTGACCATGTTGGCCACGCTGAACACCGCGCCCTGCTCGGCCTTGCCGTCGAGCAGGCGGTGGAAGATGTTCATGGCGCCGAATTCGAGGCCGGCCTTTTCCATGGCCACGACCAGGTCCGGCCCCTGGAATTTCTGCCCTTCCCGCGCCACCACGAACAGGCTGACGATGCGCTCCACCGGCTGATCGGTCGGACGCTGGCCCAGCGTGGACGGCGCCGGGGCCGGCTTCGGCGGTGCGGGTGCAGGCGCGGGGGCGGCGTCCGCGTGCGCGCCGGGCGTGTCGAGCGGGGACGCGTCCTGCTCGCCGGCCAATGTGGCACCGAGGCGCTGCAGTTCCTCGCGCATGCCCATGTCCAGCTCGCCCTGCTGCGGCATGTCGCCGTCCGCGGCAGGCTCGTCGTCGGCAAACTCGGGTGCAGGTTCGCCGTCCAGCGACGGTTCCTGTCGCGGCGCCTTGCGCTGCCCGGCCAGGCGCCTGCCCTGCTTCGGCTTGCGCGGCTGGCCGAACAGCCAGATCAGCGCCAGCACGATCAGGCCGATGACGAGTAGGGGGATGCCGACGGCAGGGTTCCAGTGCATGGCCGTATCCTAGGTAATCGCGCGCCCAGTATCCATCATTGCCGCACATATGGGTCAGCTGGAGTGCAGCTTGGAGCATTGCAGGGCGGGCATTGCCCGCCGTGATGCGCGTGTCGTTCGGCGGGCAGTGCTGGTGCCGGAGCGTATCCGGCGGGCAATGCCCGCCCTGCGGGTCAGGCGGCGCCGGCGAGTTTCGAGGCCTCGGCCAGGTCCACCTGCACCAGGCGCGACACGCCCGGCTCGCGCATGG
>CAZBZD010000229.1:0-2952 GCA_964496295.1 uncultured Rhodanobacteraceae bacterium
GGCGGGCAATGCCCGCCCTACGCGCTCAAGTTTCCAATTTGCTCCCCGCCACCCGACCCCCATCTCCTGTGCAGGCGGGCTTCCCGGCCCCATCAACGCCCTCTTCGCCCTTTCCACTCACATCCCATGGATACCCGCCCGGCTGCCGAGGATCTTCTCCAGCACGTCCGGCGCGTACTCGAACGAGTCGAAATACAGTCGGTCCTCGGGCAACCCGGCCTCGGCGAAGCTGCGCCGGCCGGCGTCGATCAGGGCCGGCGGGCCGCACATGTACACGTCCATGCCGGACAGGTCCGGCCAGTCTTCCAGTACCGCCTCGTGCACCAGGCCGGCACGCAGGCCGGCGTGCGCGGCTTCGCGGGGGTCGGAAACCACCGGCGTGAAATCCAGCCTGGCCGCCTCGCCCGCCCAGCGCTCGGGCAGCTCGCGCAGGTACAGGTCGGCGGCGCTGCGCGCGCCCCAGTACACGTGCATGGGCCGGCGCGAGCCCAGGTGCAGGAAATGCTCGACCAGCGCCTTGATCGGCGCGAAGCCGGTACCGCCGGCGAGCAGGATCATCGGCCGCTCGGCGTCCTCGCGCGGCACGAAAGTGCCCAGCGGCCCCTCGATGCGCAACGTGTCGCCCACTTCCAGTTCATGGAACACCCGCGAGGTGAAGCCGCCGCCGGCGACGTGGCGCACGTGCACTTCCAGCTCCGGTCCCAGGTGCGGCGCACGCGCCAGCGAAAACGCGCGGCGCTTGCCGTCGTCGAGCAGCACGTCGACGTACTGGCCCGGCAGCCAGCGCAGGCGCGGCTGGCCCGGCACCGGCGTCAGCAGCAGGCGCACCACGTCCGGAGCCAGGCGGTCCTTCGCCGTCACCTTCACCTCGAGCTCGCGCCGGGGCATGTCCTCGACCGAACGCACCTCGCGCACCCGCAGCAGCAGGTCGCTGGTCGGCACCGCCTGGCACAGCAGGGCGGCATGCTGCGCGCGCTCGGCGGCGTTCAGCGCCGACGGCGGGTTGCGCGGATAGGCGAAACTGCCTTCCAGCACGATCGCCTTGCAACTGCCGCACACGCCGGAGCGGCACGAATACGGCAGCGCCAGTCCGGCGCGCTGGGCCGCATCCAGCACCGTTTCGCCCTCGGCCACTTCGAACCGGTGCCCGCTGGCCTCGAGTGTCACCTTGAACGCCACGTCGTCTCCACGCATGAAAGCGCCCATTGTCGCCGCTCGCCGCCGCCCCCACAATGATCTGCCCCCGTGCACGGAACCGATCATGTCCCCGTGGAAGCAGATTCCCGACCTCGAACGCCTCAACGCCTCCAGCCGCGACACCCTGATGGACGTGCTGGGCATCCGCTTCGACGCCTTCGGCGAAGACTGGCTGAGCGCGACCATGCCGGTCGACGCGCGCACGCACCAGCCGTTCGGCCTGCTGCACGGCGGCGCGTCGGTGGCGCTGGCCGAAACCGTGGGCAGCACCGCCGCCCTGCTGACCCTGGACACCGGACGCGAGCTGGCCGTGGGCCTGGACATCAATGCCAACCACCTGCGCGGCGTGCGCGAGGGCCATGTGACCGGCACCGCGCGCGCCCTGCACCTGGGGCGCAGCACGCAGGTGTGGGAAATCCGCATCACCGACGCGGACGAGCGGCTGGCCTCGATCGCGCGCCTGACCATGGCGGTGGTGCCGCGCCGCGCCGTGATGCCGCGCCAAACCCGCGACTGACCGGACTTGCGGGTAGGGCGGGCACTGCCCGCCATGGAAGGTCCGAATGTACCCGGGCCGCGTTCGGCGGGCAGTGCCCGCCCTACCCGATGCAATGCAGGCCCGGGCCACACACCACCCGATGCGGCGCCTTTGCACGGATGCGCACAAGCCATCCATGATCCGTGGGATCATGGTCATTCGATTTCGAGAACGACACGCTCCATGGACCTGCTGGCCCAACTGGTCACCTATTTCGCCGAACATGGCTACATCGCCGTGTTGCTGGCGCTGCTGCTGTGCAGCGTGGGTGCGCCGCTGCCGGAGGACGTCACCCTGGTGGCCGGCGGCGTGATCGCCGGACTGGGCTACGCCAACGTGCACCTGATGTTCTTGCTGGCGCTGTTCGGCGTGCTGGCCGGCGACCTGGGCATGTTCGCGCTGGGCCACCATTTCGGCGCGCGCATCCTGCGCTGGCGGCTGGTCGCGCGGGTGCTGACGCCGGCGCGCTACGCCAGCGTGCAGCGCAAGTTCGAGCGCTACGGCAACCGCCTGCTGTTCGGCGCGCGGTTCCTGCCGGGCATGCGCACGGCGGTGTTCATCACCGCCGGGCTGACCCATCGCGTGTCGGTGTGGCGCTTCCTGCTGTTCGACGGCCTGGCCGCGCTGATCAGCGTGCCGGTCTGGGTCTACCTGGGGTTCATCGGCGCCAACAACCACGAGTGGCTGCTGACCTGGCTGCACCGCGGCCAGGCCGGGTTGTGGATCGCCTTTGGCCTGCTGCTTGCCGGCCTCGGCGCGTACCTGTGGCGACGCCGGCGCAGGACCGCGCGCGCGCCGGAGTGATCAGCCCATCCGCGCCAGCGGCAGCTGGTCGACCGTGAAGGCCGGCAGCACCAGCCAGTGGTCGAGCAGCAGGAAGGCGAACAGCGCCATCAGGTAGACGATGGAGTAGCCGAACACCTTCATCGCGAACCGTTCGTCCGGCGGCCGGATCAGGCGGATGGCGTAGTACAGGAAGCCGCCGCCGAGCACCAGCGCGCTGCCCAGGTAGAGCAGCCCGCTCATGCCGGTCAGGTACGGCAGGATCGTCACCAGCAGCAGCAGCACGGTGTACAGCAGCACCGACCAGGCGGTGTAGGACACGCCGTGGGTGACGGGCAGCATGGGAATGTCGGCGCGCGCGTATTCCTCGCGGCGGAAGATCGCCAGCGCCCAGAAATGCGGCGGCGTCCACACGAAGATGATCAGGCACAGCA
>CAZBZD010000230.1:0-2936 GCA_964496295.1 uncultured Rhodanobacteraceae bacterium
CAACCCATCCATCCGCCGTATCCGCGGGTCCCGGGTCCCGGGTCCCGGGTCCCGAATCGACAACCCCGAACATGCCATCCACCTCCCAAAACCAACATCGCCGCATCACCGCCGCATCCGCCTTCGGCCGCGTCGCCGTGGTCATGGGCGGCAGCTCCGCCGAGCGCGAGGTGTCGCTGGACTCGGGCCGCAACGTGCTGGAGGCCTTGCGGGGGCGCGGCATCGACGCCTACGCCATCGACGGCATCCCGGCCCTGCTGGATGCCTTGCGCGCCGGCCATTTCGCGCGCGTGTTCAACATCCTGCACGGCCAGCACGGCGGCGGCGAGGACGGCGTGCTGCAGGGCGCGCTGGAATCGCTCAACGTGCCCTACACCGGCTCGGGCGTGCTCGGCTCGGCGCTGTCGATGGACAAGGTGCGCTCCAAGCGCGTGTGGCAGTCGCTGGGCCTGCCGACGCCGGCCTTCGTGGCGCTGCCGCGCGGCGGCGACGTGCATGCGGCCGCGCGCGAAGTGGGCTTTCCGCTGATCGTCAAGCCGGCCTGCGAAGGCTCCAGCGTGGGCGTGACGCGCGTGTTCGCCGAGTCCGACCTGGACGCGGCCCGCGCCCTGGCCGAGCGCTATCCGGGCGACCTGATCGTCGAACGCCTGATCGAGGGCGAGGAGCTGACGGTCAGCATCCTCGGCGCCCAGGTGCTGCCGTCCATCCATATCGTGCCGGCCGGCGAGTATTACGACTACGAGGCCAAGTACGAGGCCGAGGACACGCAATACCTGTGCCCGGGCCTGGAGGGCGAGGCCGAGACCGGGCTGCGCGCGCTGTCGCGCCGGGCGTTCGACGCGCTGGCCTGCAGCGGCTGGGGCCGCGTCGACGTGATGCGCGACCGCGACGGCAACAACTGGCTGCTGGAGGTCAACACCGCGCCCGGCATGACCTCGCACTCGCTGGTGCCCAAGGCCGCCGCGCAGGCCGGCATGGATTACGCCGAGCTGTGCTGGCGCATTCTGGAAACGAGTTTTGACCGCGACGGGGGGATCGGTCCGGGCGGTGGGGATCGGGACCCGGGACCCGGGACCCGGGACCCGCAACCAGCGGGATCGAAGCAAGAGCCGAAGATCCGGGCTGCCGAACGGCTTCAGGAAAACGCTCTTGCCATGCCGAAGTCTTGCGAGCAGCTCCTGCCTCAGCCAGGCCGCAGCCCGCAGCCCTCGCGCCTGTCGGGTCCCGGGTCCCGGGTCCCGGGTCCCGGACAAGGAGGTGCGCCGTGACCACCCGCCTCCCCATCCGCCTCATCGCCTGGGCCATCGCCCTGGCCCTCATCGCCTTGCCGCTGGTGGGCCTGATGCAGGGCTGGTTCGCCTCCTCGAGCTGGCCGATCCGCAAGCTCACGGTGCAGGCCGAGTACAAGCATGTCGGCGCCGGTGCCATCCGCGCCGCCGTGCTGCCGCACGTGCGCAAGGGTTTCTTCGCCACCGACCTGGGCGAGGTGCGCCACGCCATCGACGCGCTGCCCTGGGTGGCCTCGGCCTCGGCCCGCAAGCGCTGGCCGGACACGCTGGTGATCCAGGTGCACGAGCGGCATCCGTTCGCGCACTGGAACAAGGGCGCCCTGATCGACCACCACGGCAAGCTGTTCCGGGTGCCCGGCGCCGACCGGGTGCGCGGCCTGCCGCACCTGAGCGGGCCCGCGGGCCGGCTCGAGGACGTCGTGAACTTCTATGTCCGCGTGCACCGCGCCCTGGCGGCAGTCGACCTGCGCGTGACCGGCGCCCACCTGGACCGGCGCGGCGGCTGGAGCCTGGACCTGGCCGGCGGCGCGCGCCTGGTCATCGGACGCGACGAGCCGGACCGGCGCCTGGACCGCTTCATCCGCGTGTATCCCGAGCTCGCCGGCACGCACCCGCGGCACTTCGTCTATGCCGACCTTCGTTACACCAACGGATTCGCGGTGCGCTGGCCGCAACCGGCCACGACCACCGGCGCTTCCGGAGGAGCTTCCGCCACATGAATCGCAAGAATGAAAAACAGCTCGTCGTCGGCCTCGACATCGGCACCTCCAAGGTGGTCGCCATCGTCGGCGAGCACGCGGCCGGCGAGCCGGTCGAGGTGATCGGCATCGGCTCGCACGTCTCGCGCGGCCTCAAGCGCGGCTCGGTGGTGGACATCGAATCGACCGTGCATTCCATCCAGCGCGCGGTGGAGGAGGCCGAGCTGATGGCCGGCTGCGACATCCGCTCGGTGTATGCCTCGGTCTCGGGCAGCCACCTGGAGACCAAGAACTCGCACGGCACCGCCGCCATCCGCGACCACGAGGTCACTTCCGGCGACCTGGAACAGGTGCTGGAGGCGGCCAGCGCGGTGGCGATCCCGGCCGACCGCAAGCTGCTCTACGACGAGCCGCAGGAATACCGCATCGACGGCCAGGACGGCATCCGCCACCCGGTCGGCATGAGCGGCGTGCGCCTGGAGGCCAGCGTGCACCTGGTCACCGGCGCGGCCGCGGCGGTGCAGAACATCAGCAAGTGCATCAACCGCTGCGGCCTGTCCGTGGACGGCCTGGTGCCCTCGGCGGTGGCCAGCGCCAAGGCCGTGCTCACCGACGACGAGCGCGAGCTGGGCGTGTGCCTGGTCGACATCGGCGCCGGCACCACCGACATCGCCATCTACACCCAGGGCGCGATCCGCCACACGCGCGCGCTGCCGGTCGGCGGCGACCAGGTCACCAACGACATCGCCTACGGCGTGCACACGCCGACCGCGCATGCCGAGGACATCAAGATCAAGTACGCCTGCGCGCTGGCGCAACTGGCGCACGCCGAGGAAACCGTGCAGGTGCCCTCGGTCGGCGAGCGCCCGCCGCGGCGCCTGGCGCGGCAGTCGCTGGCACAGGCGGTGCAGGCCCGCTACGAGGAAATCTTCGAGATGGTGGCCGACGA
>CAZBZD010000231.1:0-2934 GCA_964496295.1 uncultured Rhodanobacteraceae bacterium
CTGCCGGTCGGCATTGAACATGCCCCAGTAGGCGCCGGTGCGACCCTCGCCCAGGCCCTCCTTCCAGGGCTGGTCGAAGGCTTCCATGACGTAGTAGTCGATGCCCAGGCGTTCGGCCACCTGGAACCACTGGCGCAAAAAGATGGCCTCGTTGGATACCGACGGCTCGGCGTTCTCGAAACGGTTGCCGTTGGACGGCCAGCCGATTTCGCCGATCACGATGGGCTTGTCGGGATACAGTTGCTGCAGGTGCCGGTAGCGCATCAGCACGTCGCCGACGGCATCCCGGCGCGGCACGCCTTCCCAGTAGGGCAGCAGGTGCACGGTGATGAAGTCCACGTGCCGGACCAGCTCCGGATATTTTTCCCAGATGTGCCACGGTTCGGCGGTGGATACCGGCTGGCGGATGGCGGCGCGCGCGCGGTCGAGGTAGGCCATCAGTTCCTGCGGCAGCAGGTCGTGGCGCAGGAGCACCTCGTTGCCCACTTCCACGCGGCGGATGGTGTCGGGGTAGCGCCTGGCCTGGGCGATCAGCGCGCGCAGTTCCTTTTCGTTGTTGCGCTTGCGCGCGTCGATCCATGCTCCGGCCAGCACGTCCAGGCCCCGCTCCCGCGCCAGCCGGTAGACCTGCGGATTCTGCAGCGAGGAATACACGCGGATGCGGTGCGTGTAGCCCGCGAGCAGCTTCAGGTCCGAGGCGATCTGCTTGTCGGACGGAAACGCCTGCGACATGCCCGGCGGGTTGTTGGGCAGCGGGCTCTGGTAGCGCTGGAAGAAGCTGACGGCGAAGCCCTTGATCTCGCCGTGCCAGTTGTCGGGGCCGTGCGGCAGGTTGGACCACCACCACAGGCCGACATTCATTGCCGCCACGACCAATGCCAGGATCACTGCCGCCAGCAGCGGGTGTCGACCGTGTGGCGGGTGGGTGGCATCGGCGCTCAAGTCGGTCCTCGGGCCATGCGGCCGCGCGGCGGGGAAACCCCGGGAGCTTAGCCAAGCCCCCGGGAAGTCTCAATGTGACGGTACGGAGCCGGTCAGCAAGGACTCAGGCACCGCCTCGTCACCCCCACCAGAACGCCGTGGCGATGATGGCGTAGACGGCAAGCAGGGCCGCGCCCTCGATCCAGTTGGACTTGCCGTCCACGGTGATGAAGGCGGCGACGAGCACGGCGATGGCCACCGACACCACCAGCATCGGCGAAAACACCAGGGTCAGCGCGGTGAAGCCGAAAACCTGTGAAAGGATCACCAGCGCCGGGGCCAGCACCAGGGTGATCTGCAGCGGCGAGTTGATCACTACCGAGAAGGCGTATTCGGACTGGTTGCGCGCGGCCAGCTGGATGCCCACCACGTTCTCGACGGCGTTGCCGGCGATGGCCACCACCACCAGGCCGGCGAAGGCTTCGGAAATGCCGACCGCCGCCATGGCCGGTTCCAGCGCGTGCACGAACCAGTCGGACACGAAGGCGGCGCCCGCCGCGGCCAGCGCCAGCATGCCGATCGCCATCGCCACCGGCCAGCGCGGTGCCTCGTGGCGGGACGACTTTCCACCGGCCAGGCGCGTGGAATTGCGCTTGAGCGAGGCCGGCAGGGTCAGCGCGAACAGCGCCAGCAGGATGACCGACACGATCAGCGACAGGCTGTCCTCGTGCGTTTCCGCCGGCGTGTGCACGTAAGTGGCAAGCGAAGGCAGCACCAGCGCCGCCACCGACAGCAGCATCATCACGTTGATGCCGTGCGCGCGCTCGGAATCCAGCGATTGCGTGCCGTGCTTGAGCCCGCCGACCACGAAGCACAGGCCCAGCACCAGCAGCAGGTTGGCCAGGATCGAGCCGATCAGCGCCGCCTGCACCACCTCCAGCAGGCCGGCCCTGAGCGCGAACAGGCAGATGAACAGTTCCGGCAGGTTGCCCAGCGCCGACTGCAGCACGCCGGTGGCGCCGGGCCCGAAACGATCGCCCAGCTGTTCCACCGAGCGCCCCACCAGCGAGGCCAGCAGGGCCACGGCCAGCGCCGAGCAGATGAAGGCCAGTACCGAGCCCCCGCCCACGAAGCGGGTCAGGCCCGCGGCCACGATCCCCGCGGCACTGCCGCCCAGGATGATCATGTCGGAACGGTTCAAGGTGCGCGATGCAGTCATGGTCGTGCCTCGACGGATGTCGGCAGCGGGAAACTGCACGTTATCATGCACGGTTCGATGAGCCGGACAACACCTCCCGATGATGCAAGCGCCGATCTGGCGGCCCTGCGCCGGCGGCTGGACGCCGTGTGCACGCGCGATTACGGCCGCCTGTTCGGGCGCTGGCGCAAGCTGAAACGAGGCCGGCAGGCGGACGCGGAACAGGTGCGTGCGCTGCGCGACGCCGTCGAGCAATCCGTGGCGGCGCGCCAGGCACGCGCTTCCGCCAAGCCGGCATGGAAACTGGATGTGGACCTGCCGATCAGCGCGCACGCCGAGGACATCGTGCGCCTGATCGGCGAGCACCAGGTGATCGTGGTCGCCGGCGAAACCGGCTCGGGCAAGACCACGCAACTGCCCAAGCTGTGCCTGGCCGCCGGGCGCGGCGAGGCCGGCCTGATCGGTTGCACCCAGCCGCGCCGCCTGGCCGCGCGCTCGGTGGCACGCCGCGTGGCCGAGGAAATGGGCACGACGGTCGGCGACAAGGTCGGTTTCCAGGTGCGCTTCAGCGAACAGGTCAGCGAGGCTTCGCTGGTGAAGTTCATGACCGACGGCATCCTGCTCGCCGAAACGCAGTCCGACCCGTGGCTGAGTGCCTACGACACGCTGATCATCGACGAGGCGCACGAGCGCAGCCTCAACATCGACTTCCTGCTCGGCTACCTGAAGCAACTGGTCAAGCGAAGGCGCAACCTCAAGCTCGTCATCACCTCGGCGACCATCGACACGGCGCGCTTCGCCGAACATTTCGACGG
>CAZBZD010000232.1:0-2933 GCA_964496295.1 uncultured Rhodanobacteraceae bacterium
GAGGCCTCGGCCAGGTCCACCTGCACCAGGCGCGACACGCCCGGCTCGCGCATGGTCACGCCGCACAGCTGCCGGGCCGCCTCCATGGTGGCCTTGTTGTGGCTGATGAAGATGAACTGCACGTGCTCGCTCATCTCGCCGACCATGCCGGAGAAGCGGCCCACGTTGGCCTCGTCCAGCGGCGCGTCGACCTCGTCGAGCAGGCAGAACGGCGCCGGATTGAGCCGGAAGATCGCGAATACCAGGGCCACGGCGGTCATCGCCTTCTCGCCGCCGGACAGCAGCGTGATGTTGCTGACGCGCTTGCCGGGCGGGCGCGCCATGATCGCCACGCCGGTGTCGAGCAGGTCCTCGCCGGTCAGTTCCAGGTAGGCATGGCCGCCGCCGAACAGGCGCGGAAACAGTTCCTGGATGCCGGCGTTGACCTTGTCGAAGGTTTCCTTGAACAACTGGCGCGTCTCGCGGTCGATCTTGCGGATCGCGCCCTCGAGGGTTTCCAGCGCGTCGGCAAGGTCTTCCAGTTGCGAGTCGAGATAGGTCTTGCGCTCGGACTGTTCCTCGTATTCCTGGATCGCGGCCAGGTTGACCGGCTCCAGGCGCGCGATGCGCCCGGCCAGCGATTCCAGCTCGCGCTTGCGCTCGTCCGCGTCGGCCTCCTCGGGCAGGCCTTCCAGCAACGCGTCCATGTCCAGCCCGGAGGCGGCGATGGCTTCGGCAAGCTGCTCGGCGCGCAGGTCCAGGGCCTGCGCGGCCAGGCGCTGCTCGGAGTGCTTCTCGCGCAGGTCGGCCAGTTGCTGCTCGATGCGCTGGCGTTCCTGTTCCAGGCGGCGGTATTCGCCGTCCGCGTTTTCCAGGGCGCCGCGGGCCTCGACCAGTTGCTTGTCCACCAGCAGGCGCTGGTCGAGGTAGGTCTGGCGCTCGGCTTCCAGCTCGGCCACGGGCGTGGCGCCCTGCTCCAGTTGCCGGTCGATGTCCTCGCGGCGGGCCTGCAACTGCCCGAGCTGGTTGTCCATGCGCGCCAGCGCCTGCTCCAGCGAAGTCAGGGCGCTGCGCCGGGATTCCATGCCGAGGGCCAGGGTGTGCGCCTGTTCGGCGGCCTCGCGCGCGTTCATGCGCGCCTCCTCGCGGGCCTCCAGCAATTCGCGGCGGGTGTTTTCGAGCTGGCGACGCTGGTCCTCGAAGTCGCCCATGCGCTCGACCGCCTCGTCCAGGCGCGCGCGGGCCTCGCGGGTCTGGGTTTCCAGGGTTTCGCGCGCGGCGGCCAGTTCCGCCAGCTCGCCGCGCACTTTCTCGTTGCGGGCGCGCGCGGTTTCCACCTTGCCGCGGTGGCTTTGCAACTGGCCGGCCAGTTCGGACAGGCGGCGATGTGCCTGGTAAAGCTCGCGCTGGGCATCGTCGCGCGCGCGCTCGGCCTGCACGCGGTCGGCGCGCAGGGCTTCCTGGCGCCGTCCCGATTCCTCGATGCGCGCTTCCAGGGTTGCCACCTGTTCGCCGAGCTGCTTGATCTCGCGTTCGCGCGCCAGCACGCCGAGCTGGTTGTCGCCGGCGCGGTGCACGCGCGCCCAGCCCGGGCCCAGCCATTCGCCGGCGCGGGTGATGACCGACTGGTACGGCGCCAGTTCCGACAGCGAGTCCACGCGCCGGTGCGCGTCCTCCAGCGTGTCGGCGGTCAGCACGTGACCGAGGAAGGCCACGATGGTCGACGGGCCGTGCACGTGCCCGGCCAGGGTGCCGGAATTGCCGCTGCCGTCGCTGCCGGCATCCAGCAGGGCGACATTGGCGTTTTCCAGGGTGGCGAATTCACCGGCCAGGGCGTGCGGCGAGTCCACCAGCACGCCGTCGAGAAAACCCGCCAGCACGGTTTCCACGGCGGTTTCCCAGCCGGCCTCGACCTGCAGGGCCTCGCCCAGGCGCCGTGCCTTGCCCAGCCCGAGGCGTTCGAGCCATTCGCCGGCGGCGCCGTCGTCCTGTCCCAGCGCGGCATGCTGCAGGGCTTCCAGCGAGGCCAGGCGGCCGCGCGCGGTCTCCAGTTGCTGGCGCGCCTCGTTGAGGTCGGACTGCAACCGGCGCTCCTGTTCCTGCAACTGCTCGTGGCGCTGCTTGTGCTCGTCCAGCATCGCGCCCAGCGTTTCCACCTTCTGCTGGTGCTGGTCGTGGTCGTCGGACAGGCGCGTGGCGGCCTGGTCCAGCGCGTCCACGTCGAAGGCCTTGTGCTCGCTGTCCAGCGCCTCGCTGCGGCGCGCGTTCTCCACGGCCTGGCGGTCCAGGTAATCGAGCCGGGTGCGCTCGACCTCGGCCGCGCGGGAAATTTCGGCGGCGTCGCGGGTGTGGGTGTCCCACTGGCCCTGCCAGTCGGCGAGGCGGGTCTCGGCTTCGCGCAAGGTTTCGGCCGTCTTTTCCTTCAGTTCCTCGATGGCCTCGCGCTGCGGCTCGCCCTCGGCCAGTGCCTGGCGCAGGGTTTCGGCCTGCTCGCGGTCGGCGCGGATGTGGCCGGTGAGTTCCTCGTGTTCGCGCGCGGCCTCCTTGCCGGAGCGTTCCAGGCGCTCCTTGAGGTCGCGGTTGTGCTGTACCTGCTGCTCGACGCGGGCGATCTCGGCACCGACCTTGTACACCTCGGCCTGCACCTCGTTGAGGTGCTCGCCGGCGGCCTGGTGACGCTCGCGCGCGGCCTCGAGCTGCGTCTCGGTCCGGGCATGCTCGGCGCCCAGCCTGTCCATTTCGACCTGGGCCTGGCTGAGGCCGCTGCCGTGGCCCTCGCGCTGGCGCCGGATGTCGCGGTAGTCCAGCGCGCGCAGTTCGGCCTCCTTGTGCTTCTGTTCCTCCTTCAGGGTCTTCCAGCGCTCGGCGGCGCGGGCCTGGCGGTTGAGGTGCTCGAGCTGCTTGTCGACCTCGTCGCGCACGTCGCGCACGCGGTCGAGGTTTTCGCGCGTGGA
>CAZBZD010000233.1:0-2924 GCA_964496295.1 uncultured Rhodanobacteraceae bacterium
CTCCAGCACAGCGTGCGGCGGCTGGCCACGGAAACCCATGCCGCGGCGGACCATGGACCGGCGCAACGGCGGCAGGCGGTCGAAGGCCAGCAGGCCCAGCGTGCGCAGCGGTGCCAGCCAGGGCTGGTCGAGGCAGGCCAGGCGGATCAGGCCGTGGCTCATGGCCATGACGCCCTCGCGGTCCGGCGCGCGGCGCGCGGCGTAGGCTTCCAGCAGCGTCGACGCGCCGGGGTCGTCGGCCGCGGCCACCCGTTCGGCCAGGGTCAGGGCGTCGCGCAGGCCCAGGTTGAAGCCTTGCGCGCCGATCGGGTGCACGGTCTGCGCGGCGTTGCCGACGAGGACGGCGCGCGGCGCCGTCAGTGCCCGCGCCGCCACGCGCCGGATGTCGTGGCGGTAGCGCCGGCCCGGGCGCGCCAGCCGGCCCAGGCGCCAGCCGAAGCGCTGCTGGGCCAGGGCCAGGAATCCGGCGTCGTCCATCGCGGCCACGGCATCGGCTTCATCGGCGGGCACCGTCAGCACCAGGCCGGCACGGCCGCCGGCCAGCGGCAGCAGGGCGACGGGGCCGGCGTCGGCGAAGCGTTCGAACGCGCGCCCTTCGGGGGCACGCTCGGGCTGCAGCGTGGCCACGAACAGGGTCTGCCGGTAATCGTGGACGTCCGCGCCGATGCCCAGCTGGTCGCGCACCATGGAATGGCTGCCGTCGGCGCCCACCAGCAGGCGCGCGCGGATCTCGCGTTCGCGGTCGCCCTCGCGGATGCGCACGCGCCAGCCGCCGTCCTCCCGCGTCACCGCCTCGACTTTTGCCGGGGCATGGCGCCGCAGTCGCGTGCAGGCTTCCAGCCGTGCCTGCAGGGCCGCACCCAGCCTGCTGGCCGGCAATGTCCAGCCCAGGGCGTCGACGCCGAACTTCGCGGCGTCCAGGCGCGTGGCGCCGAACTCGCCGGCGCGGCTGACGTGGATGCGGCGGATCGGGGTGGCCGCGCCCTCGGCATGTTCCCACACGCCGAGGGCGCGCAAGCCGTTGACGCTGGCCCGCGCCAGGGCCAGGTTGCGTTCGTCGGCGCTCGGCCGCGACCCGGTCCCGGGCACGGCGGCCTCGACCAGGGTCGCGCGGCAACCGGCGGCATCCAGCGCGATGGCCAGGCTGGCGCCGACCAGGCCGCCGCCCACGATGAGAATGTCGGTACGTTCGCTCATGTGTCGATCATACTGCGCCGCCAGCCTGACCATGTTCTTCGCAGGGCTTCTTGCAGGAGGTTTTTCGAGGTCACCTCGAGGCATATTCGCCGTGTCGATGGACATGCCGGATACATGACATGTGCGGTATCCTGTAAAAAGATGTTTCCCGCCATGTCGATGGAATCTTTCATGCGCCCGACGCCTTCTTCCGCTTCCCAGACTTTCACCCCACGCCTGCTGGTGCTGACCGGCCTGATCGCGTTTGCCGTGGCCTTCCGCCTGCTGGTGCACTTCCAGCCCGGCATGCTGCCGTACAACTTCACGCCGGTCGCGGCCATCGCGCTGTTCGGCGGCGCGTATTTCCGCAACCGCCTGCTGGCCTTCGTCGTGCCGCTGGGCGCGATGTTCCTGTCCGACGCGGTGATCGGCCTGGATACGCTGAGCCCGCTGGTGTACCTGTGCTTCGCCGTCATGGTGCTGGTCGGCATGGGCGTGCTGCGCAGCCGCCACGGCGCCCTGCGCACGACGCTGACCGCCGCCGGCAGCGCCACCGGCTTCTATCTGGTCACCAACTTCTTCGTGTGGCTGGGCTCGGGCATGTACGCCATGACCGCCTCCGGCCTGGCCGCCTGCTACCTCGCCGGCCTGCCGTTCTACACCTACGGTTCGCTGCCCGGCACGCTGTTCTGGAGCGGCGTGCTGTTCGGCGGCTTCGCGCTGCTGGCGCGCCGTTTCACGGTCCTGCGCGCCGAACCGCTGCCGGCCTGACGGGGCCGCGCCGTGGGCAACCGCCTGTCGAAAATCTACACGCGCACGGGGGATGATGGCTCCACCGGCCTCGGCGACGGCTCGCGCGTGGCCAAGGATTCGCCGCGCGTGACCGCCTACGGCACCACCGACGAGCTCAACAGCGTCATCGGCATGGTGCTGGCGTCGCCGGACGTGCCCGACGCCGTGCGCGAGACGCTGACCCAGGTCCAGCACGACCTGTTCGACCTCGGCGGCGAGCTGTGCATCCCGGGCATGGAGATGATCCACGACGCCGACGTCGAACGCCTGGAGCACTCGCTGGACGGTTTCAATGCCGACCTGCCGGTGCTCAAGGAATTCATCCTTCCCGGCGGCGGCATGGCCGCGGCCAACTGCCATCTGGCACGCACGGTCTGCCGCCGCGCCGAACGCGCCGTGGTGACGCTGGCGCGCGCGGAAAGCGTGCGCCCGCAGGTGACGCACTACCTCAACCGCCTGTCCGACCTGCTGTTCGTGCTGGCCCGCGTGCTGGCCCGTGCCAGCGGCCACGGCGAGGTGCTGTGGCAGCACGAACGCCGCAAGAAGCCATCGCAGGCCTGAGCCGGTCCCGTGCTGCGCCTGTACACGCATCCCGCCTGCCTGCAACACGACACCGGTCCCGGCCACCCCGAATCGCCGGCACGCCTGCACGCGGTGCTGGAAGCCCTGGACCGCGACCGCTTTGCCGCGCTGGACCGCATCGAGGCGCCGCGCGCCACGCGCGAGCAGCTCGAACGCGTGCACGCGCCGGCGCACGTCCGCCGCATCCTCGACGAGGCACCCGCCGACGGCCTGCAGCGGCTGGATGACGATACCCTGGTGTCGCCCGGCTCGGCCGAGGCCGCCCTGCGCGCCGCCGGAGCCGCCGTGGCCGCCGTCGATGCCGTCATGCAGGGCCCGGCGACGCGCGCCTTCTGCGCCGTGCGCCCGCCCGGCCACCACGCCACGGCGGACCG
>CAZBZD010000234.1:0-2923 GCA_964496295.1 uncultured Rhodanobacteraceae bacterium
CAAACCGGCATCGACTACGTGCACATGGCCGCCCTCGGCGGCCGCCGCCGCCGCAGTTTGCCCGCGGACGACACGCGCAACGCGATGTGGCGCAACGCCAGCTTCCGCCGCTACGCCGACTACGCGCTGACCCCCGATTTCGCCGAAGGCCTCGCGCAACTCGAGGCACGCGCCAGGCGTCAGTGCTGCGCCGTGATGTGTGCCGAAGCCGTATGGTGGCGCTGCCATCGCCGCATCATTGCCGACCACCTCATCGCGCGTGGCTGGAAGGTGATGCACATCATGGGTCCGGACAAGATCGTGCCGGCCACCTTGACGCCAGGCGCGCACGTGGCAAACGGCGAAGTGACCTACCCCACGTAGGGCGGGCACTGCCCGCCGAACATGTCCGGATGTGCACGAACCATGGATGGCGGACAAGGCCCGCCCTGCCTTGTTGATCAGGCTTGCAGGCGTGGCGTCAGCCAGCTGCGCAGGTCGGCGATTTCCTCGGCGCAGACCTGATGGCCCATCGGATAATCGTGCCAATCCACGTGGTAACCGGCCTCGCGCAACCAGTCGCGCGTCATCGTGCCGAGCGTCGGCGCCACCACCGGGTCAGCCGTGCCGTGCGCCTGGAAGATGGCCGTATCGCGGTTGCCGTCGGCCCGTTCACCGGCCGTTTTTTCATGCAACGGGAGATAGGTGGACAGCGCGACGATGCCGGCCAGCTTCGCGGCATGGCGCAAGCCGGCGGCGAGGGCGATGGCGCCGCCTTGCGAGAAACCGGCCAGGAAAATCCGCTCCGCGGGCACGCCGCGTTCGACCTCGCGCGCGATCAACGCCTCGACCGCGCCGATGGACGCACGGATGCCGGCCTCGTCCTGCTTGCTGGCGATGTCGACGCCGGCGATGTCGTACCAGGCGCGCATCGCCATGCCGCCGTTCAAGGTGACCGGCCGCACCGGCGCGTGCGGAAACACGAAGCGCAGCGCCGGCCAGTCCGGCGCCACCAGTTCCGGCACGATCGGCGCGAAGTCGTTGCCGTCGGCGCCCAGGCCGTGCAGCCACAGGATGCTGCAGCGCGGGTCGGCGCCGGTTTCGTGTTCGATGGCGGGCAATGTATCCATGCGGGTCGTTGGTGGTGGCACGAACGGCCAGTGTATCGCGACCCCGCGCGATGCACTGATTCAACGGGCAGGGCGGGCACAGCCCGCCATCGGAGGCCGCGTTTGCGTGGTGCTTGTTCGGCGGGCAGTGCCCGCCCTACTCGTGGGTGCGGGACTCTTGGTCGGCCGGCTTGATCCAGGCCTTGCCGTGCTCGAGGTCGATGGTCCACACGTAGTCGTCGATCATGCCGATGCCGAGCTGGCCGTCGTAGATCATCGTGCGACGGCTGACCTTGACCGGTACCTTGCCGAAACCGGTGAGCGCAAGTTGCATCGACTTCGTCTTGCCCTCGGGCAGCTTGATGCCAAGTTGCGTGACGGCGTGCGGGGCGAGGAAGGTCGGGCCGTTGTTGCCCGAGTCCAGTTCCATCCACAACGTGCCGGTACGAGCCCTTGCCTGGGCGAAGACCGCCATGCTGCCGCTGGCCTCGGTCACCACGCGCACCCGGATCGGCTGCATGGATGCGATCCGCTTGCGCAGGCTTGCGGGTGTCTCGACGATGATGCGGCCGTGCGCGTAATCGAGCGTGACGGCCCGGTTCTTGAACGAGGCGAGGCCCACCAGGCCGCCGAGGGTCGGTGGCATGGGTACGTCATGGCCCTGCTTGCGGGCCTGTTCCACCTGGCCGCGAATCAGGCCCATCAGGTCGAACACGCCGACCTCGCCGCGGGCCGCGTAGTCGCCGAGACGCAGCGTGACCGGTCCGCAGCGGGGCAGCGAGATTTTCTCGCCATCGGCGCGGAACCCGGTCACCTGGCCGAACGGTTCGCAACCGAGCACGCTGGTCACGTCGGGCGTGATCACGGTCAGCCCGCCACCGGTGTCGAACAGGAACGGCAGGGTCTTCGTCCCCGCCTTCACCTGGACGGTTTTCAGCGGCGTGTCCGCGTAGGTGTGAAGCGGAATCACGACCGGTTTGCCGTGGTCGGCCGCCGTCGCCGTGGCCAGGGGCAGGATGACGGTGGCGAGCAACAAAAGCAGCGCGCGGCCGGTGGTGTGGAGGTCAGGCTTCATGTCGGTTCCGAGGCATGGACCAATGTAGGGCGGGCACTGTCCGCCGGACAAGCGCCACGCAAACGCAAGCTTGCGATGGCGGGCAGTGCCCGCCCTACGTGGCCCTTGGTCGATGTTTTTTGGACACGGATCAACACGGATGAACGCGGATCAGGATTTGTTTTTCTTTATCCGCGCCCATCCGTGTTGATCCGTGTCTGCTGTCTTTTTTTCGTCACCGGCCAGTATCTGCCAGCATGAAGGTGTGTTGGCAGGCAATGCCGCCCTACGGTTGCATGGGCAGGCCCAGCTCGTGCGCGAAGAAGGTCAGCGCGATGGCGGTGTTGCCGACGCGCTGCGCGAAGCTGGCGTCGACGCCGTGGCCGGCGTGCATGCGGGTCAGCAGCAGGATCGGGTGGCCGGACGTGCTCGCGTTCTGCAGCGCGGCGGTGAACTTGCGCGACTGCCACGGCGCCACGCGCGGGTCGTTGACGCCGGTGGTCATCAGCACCGCCGGGTAGGCGGTGTCGGGCTCGACGTTCTGCAGCGGCGAGTAGGCCAGCGTGGCCTTGAACTGCGCTTCGTCCTTGACCGTGCCGTACTCGGGCACGTTGTACTTGCCGTTGGCCCACTGCGTCTCGTGGCGGATGACGTCGTAGATGCCGACGTTGGCGACCACGGCGCGAAACGATTCGGGGTGCTGGACGAGCTCGGCGCCCATCAGCAGGCCGCCGTTGCTGCCGCCCATGATGCCGAGGTGGGCGGTGTCGGTCCATCCGCT
>CAZBZD010000235.1:0-2917 GCA_964496295.1 uncultured Rhodanobacteraceae bacterium
AGGTGGACGCGCTGGTGTTCGGCTGCGGCTCGTCCGGCACCATGACCGGCCTGTCCCAGTATTTTGCCGAGGCGTCGCCGGAGACTGCGCTGATTCTGGCCGACCCGGTCGGTTCCATTCTGGCCGAGTACATCAACGAAGGCACCAAGAGCGAAAAATCCGCCAGCTGGATGGTCGAAGGCATCGGCGAGGACTTCCTGCCCGTCATCAGCGACTTCTCGCGCGTAAAGAAGGCCTATGCCATTTCCGACAAGGAAAGCTTCCTCACCGCGCGCGAACTGCTGGCGAAGGAGGGCGTGCTGGGCGGCTCGTCCACCGGCACGCTGCTGGCCGCCGCGCTGCGCTGGTGCCGCGAGCAGGGCGAACCCAAACGCGTGGTCACGCTGGTCTGCGACACCGGCAACAAGTACCTGTCCAAGCTGTACAACGACTACTGGATGGTCGACAACGGCTTCATCGAGCGCGAGCAGCACGGCGACCTGCGCGACCTCATCATGCGCCCCTACGCGCAGCGCGACACCGTGGTGGTGGCGCCGACGGACCTGCTGGTCACGGCCTACAACCGCATGAAGCTGTACGACGTCTCGCAGCTGCCGGTGATGGACGGCGAGCGCATCGTCGGCATCATCGACGAATCGGACCTGCTGCTGCACGTGCACGGCGACCAGGAGCGCTTCACCGAACCGGTATCCACGGCCATGGTCAGCAAGCTGGAAAAGCTCGACGTGCATGCCCACATCGACGACCTGCTGCCGGTGTTCGACCGCGGCCACGTCGCCATCGTCACCGACGGCGACCGGTTCCTCGGCCTGATCACGCGCATCGACCTTTTGAACTACCTGCGCCGTCAAGTGGATTGATGTTGCAACAACCTGCGCAGGGCGGGCATTGTCCGCCATGGAATCCATCGGCAAGATACCAACCTTTTTTGTCGGGCAATGCCCGACCTGCGACAAGGCTCCGGCCTGCTGCATGCGCCGGCATCACGAAAAGATCGACAAGGAAACCCGACCATGTGTGGAATCGTTGCCGCCGTCGCCCAGCGCGACGTTGCCCCCATCCTCATTGCCGGCCTCAAGGCGCTGGAATACCGTGGCTACGATTCGGCCGG
Organism: uncultured Rhodanobacteraceae bacterium; assembly: GCA_964496295.1. Classification (GTDB taxonomy): domain Bacteria; phylum Pseudomonadota; class Gammaproteobacteria; order Xanthomonadales; family Rhodanobacteraceae; genus Oleiagrimonas. The sequence continues at coordinate 1,112 of CAZBZD010000235.1, forward strand.
TCTGGCCGTGCGCAACGACACCGGCGTCGAGCGCGTGCGTGCCGCGGGCAAGGTGCGCGAGATGGAGGCGCTCTACCTGGCGCGCCCGTTCCCCGGCGGCACCGGCATCGCGCACACGCGCTGGGCCACGCATGGCGCGCCGACCGAAAGCAACGCCCATCCGCACGTGGCCGGCCGCGTCACCGTGGTCCACAACGGCATCATCGAAAACCACGAGCCGCTGCGCACGGAACTGCAGGCGGCGGGCCGCGCGTTCGCCTCCGACACCGATACCGAGGTCATCGCGCACCTGGTGGATGCACACCTCGAACAGGGCATGGACCTGCGCGAAGCGGTGCAGGCCGCGCTGGCACGCCTGGAAGGCGCCTATGCGATCGCCGTCATGGACAGCCAGGCTCCCGACCGCATCGTCGGCGCGCGCCGCGGCAGCCCGCTGGTGGTGGGCGTGGGCATCGGCGAGCATTTCCTGGCCTCGGACGTGCAGGCGCTGATCCAGGTGACGCGCAAGGTGGCCTATCTGGACGAGGGCGACGTGGTCGAAATCCGCCGCGACGGCTGGCAGGCATGGGATGCCGACGGCAGGCCCGTCGAGCGCGAGGTGCGCGAGAGCGACCTGTCCACCGATGCCGTCGAACGCGGCGAGTACCGCCACTACATGCAGAAGGAGATCTTCGAGCAGCCGCGCGCCGTCGCCGATACCCTGGAAGGGCGGCTGGGACCGCATGGCGTGCTGCCCAACATCTTCGGCGTCGATGGCGAGGCCGTGCTGGGCAGGGTGCGCGGGGTGCACATCGTGGCCTGCGGGACCAGCTACCACGCCGGGCTGGTCGCCAAGTACTGGATCGAGGCGCTGGCGCGGCTGCCGGTCAGCGTGGAAGTGGCCAGTGAATACCGCTACCGCCACGTGGTGGTGCCGCCGGACACGCTGTTCGTGGCCATTTCGCAGTCGGGCGAGACCGCCGACACCCTGGCCGCGTTGCGCGAAACCGGCAAGCGCGGCTACCTCGCCACGCTGGGCATCTGCAACGTGCCGGAATCCTCGCTGGTGCGCGAGGCCGATCTCAAGCTGATGACGCGCGCCGGCCCGGAGATCGGCGTCGCCTCGACCAAGGCCTTCACCACCCAGCTCACCGCACTGGCCCTGCTGGCGCTGGAACTGGGGCGCCTGCACGGCCTCGATGCCGGGCGCAGCCGGGACCTGTGCGAAGACCTGGCAGGGCTTCCGCGCGCCATCGAGCAGGCGCTGCGCTGCGAGTCGGCCATCGAGGCCCTGGCCGAGCAGTTCGTGCATCGCGAGCATGCCCTGTTCTTGGGCCGCGGGGCGCAGTTTCCGGTGGCACTGGAAGGCGCGCTCAAGCTCAAGGAGATTTCCTACATCCACGCCGAGGCGTATCCCGCCGGCGAGCTCAAGCACGGCCCGCTGGCGCTGGTCGACGAGGCCATGCCGGTGATCGCCGTGGCGCCCAACAACGCGCTGCTGGACAAGCTCAAGTCCAACCTGCAGGAAGTGCATGCGCGCGGCGGCCGGCTGCTGGTGCTGGCCGATGCCGGTACCGGCATCCGGCTGGGCGGCGACGAGGGCGAACTGGTGGAAGTCCCTGCCGGCGGCAGCTTCGTTGCGCCGGCCGTGTTCACCGTGCCGCTGCAACTGCTGGCCTACCACGTGGCGGTGCTGCGCGGCACCGATGTGGACCAGCCGCGCAACCTGGCCAAGTCCGTCACCGTGGAATGAATTTCCATCGCAGCGAGCAGGGCGGGCACTGCCCGCCCTGAATGCTCGGGCAAACGAGGTTATTCGGGATTCCC
>CAZBZD010000236.1:0-2908 GCA_964496295.1 uncultured Rhodanobacteraceae bacterium
TGGCCGGCAAGCCGGTGATGGAAGGCAAGGGCATCCTGTTCCAGAAGTTCGCCGGCATCGACGTGTTCGACATCGAGATCGACGAGACCGACCCGGACAAGCTGGTCGACATCATCGCCTCGCTGGAACCGACCTTCGGCGGCATCAACCTGGAAGACATCAAGGCGCCCGAGTGCTTCATCATCGAGAAGAAGCTGCGCGAACGCATGGGCATCCCGGTGTTCCACGACGACCAGCACGGCACCGCCATCATCGTCGGCGCGGCGGTGGTCAACGCGCTGCACGTGGCCGGCAAGAAGATCGAGGACGTCAAGCTCGCCACCGTCGGCATGGGCGCGGCCGGCGTGGCCTGCGTGGACATGCTGCTGGCGCTCGGCCTGAAGCCCGAGAACGTGCTCGCCGCCGACCGCGACGGCGTCATCAGCACGCGCCGCGAGGGGCTCGATCCCAACAAGCAGCGCTACGCCCGCGACACCGGTTGCCAGACCGTGGCCGACATCGTCGACGGCGCCGACATCTTCCTGGGCCTGTCCGCCGGCGGCGTGCTCACGCCGGAGATGGTCAAGACCATGGCCGACACGCCGATCATCCTGGCGCTGGCCAACCCCAGCCCGGAAATCCAGCCCGAGGAAGCCAGGGCCGCGCGCGCGGACTGCATCATCGCCACCGGCCGTTCGGACTACCCCAACCAGGTCAACAACGCGCTGTGCTTCCCGTACATCTTCCGCGGCGCGCTGGACGTCGGCGCCACCGGCATCAACGAGGAGATGAAGGTCGCCTGCGTGCACGCCATCGCCGAGCTGGCGCGGCGCGAGGCCTCGGACGTGGCCGCGCGCGCCTACGGCCGCAAGCCGCCGCACTTTGGCCCGGACTACCTCATCCCGCAGCCGTTCGACCCGCGCCTGCTGATGCACCTGGCGCCGGCGGTGGCCAGGGCCGCCATGGACTCGGGCGTGGCCACGCGCCCGATCGAGGACTTCGACGCCTACCATGACCGCCTGCGCGCGTTCGTGTTCCGCACCGGCCTGGTCATGAAGCCGGTGTTCGAACGCGCCAAGGCCGACCCGCGCCGCGTGGTCTACGCCGAGGGCGAGGAGGAAACCACCCTGCGCGCGGTGCAGACCGTGGTCGACGAGGGCCTGGCCCGGCCGATCCTGATCGGCCGCCCCGAGGTGATCGCCGAGCGCATCGAGCGCGCCGACCTGCGCCTCGTCGAAGGCCGCGACTTCGAGCTGTGCAACATCCTTTCCGACCCGCGCTTCGAGGACTACTGGCAGCACTACCACGCGGTGATGGAGCGCCGCGGCGTCAACCCGACGATGGCCAAGGCGGTGATGCGCTCGCGCTCGACCGCCATCGCCGCGGTGATGGTGGCGCGCGGCGAGGCCGACAGCATGATCTGCGGCCTGGTCGGCCAGTTCCACAAGAAGCTGAAATACATCGAGAACGTCATCGGCATGGACGCGGGCGTGGAAGCCCCCTCGTCGATGACCGCCGTGGCCACCGAAAAGGGCCTGTTCTTCTTCGTCGACACCCACGTGCAGGACGATCCCAGCGCCGAGCAGATCGCCGAGGCCACGCTGCAGGCCGTGATCCGCCTGAAGCTGTTCGGCGTGCATCCGCGCGTGGCGCTGCTGTCGCAATCCAACTTCGGCAGCAGCGACGCGCCGGGAGCGATGAAGATGCGGCGCGCCCTGCAGCTGATCCTCGACAGCGCGCCCAAGCTCGAGGTCGAGGGCGAGATGCAGGCCGACATGGCGCTCGACCCCGACCTGCGCGAGCGCTATTTCCCGCATTCGCACATGACCGGCAAGGCCAACGTGTTCGTGTTTCCCAACATGGACGCGGCCAACACCGCCTACAACATGACCCGCATGCTGGCCGAGGGCGTGTCGATCGGCCCGATCCTGATGGGCCCGGCGCGCCCGGCGCACATCCTCACCCCGCAGGCGACCGTGCGCCGCATGGTCAACATGAGCGCGATCGCCTGCGTCGAGGCGCAGATCCGCGCCCGCGCGACGGGCGGCGGCGACCCGGCCTGAACCTTTCGCCGCCGCCGGCACGGCTGCGGTCAGCCTCGGGGGAAGTCCGCGCGTTAGACTGGTACGTCCCCGACCGGAGATTCGCCATGAACCGCCAGACCCCGCTCGTCCTTGCCGCCGCCCTGCTGGTCGCCGCCGTGCCGGCGCTGGCCCAGAACCACGCGCGCAAGGTGTCGCCCGAGGACCTGTCGCACTACTGGGTGCGCACCAACAGCTACGTCGACGCCCAGGCGCCCAACAGCGGCCACGGCCTGAACGCGGTCGGCTGCGCCGCCGTCAGCTACACCATCGGCGCCGACGGCGAGACGCGCCACGTCAAGGTCGAGAAGGTGGTGCCCTCGACCAGCGACTTCCAGATCACCGCCAGCAGCCTGGTCGAGGGCCTGCGCTACGCGCCCGCCGACGGCAACCGGGCCGGGGTGCCGGTCAGCACCTATTTCATCGTGCCCTTCAACGTGCCCACGGGCGACAAGGCCACCCTGACGAAGGTGCTCCAATCCTGCCATCTGCCCGGCTACGGCGACTGAGCGGGCATATGCCGAAGTGGCTATAATGCGCAGCCTCGCCGCCACCGACCCCTGCGTGGCGCCATTTGTCGACCTACGACGGAGTCGTCATGAGTATTGAAGATCTGGAAAGCGTTGCCCAGGCCATGGTTGCCCCGGGCAAGGGCATCATCGCCATCGATGAATCCACCGGCACCATCAAGAAGCGCTTCGATGCCGTCGGCGTGGAAAGCACCGAGGAGCATCGCCGCGCCTACCGCGAAATGCTGCTGACGACGCCGAACCTGGCCGACCACATCTCCGGCGCCATCCTGTACGACGAGACCATCCGCCAGTCCACCGCCGACGGCGTGCCGTTCA
>CAZBZD010000237.1:0-2871 GCA_964496295.1 uncultured Rhodanobacteraceae bacterium
CAGAGGGTGCTGGTGGTTGCGTGAATACTGGTTGACCTGGTTGACGCGGGTTTCCGCCACTTCCCGGGTGAATACCCCGCAGATGCCCTTGCCACGCGTGTGCACATGCAGCATCACCTGCACCGCGCGCTCCTGATCCATGCCGAAAAAGCTGCGCAACACCTCCACCACGAAATCCATCGGGGTGAAGTCGTCGTTGAGCAGCACCACCTGGAACAGCGACGGGCGCTCGGTCTTCGGCTTCGACGGAGCGACGGCGATGCCGTGTTCGTGCTGGTGCTCGTGATCGGGACTGTCGCTCATGGCTGCTCGCGCAATGCTTTTCTACGTGGTCACAATTATACGCTTCCGGGCTTGATGTCCACTGACCCGGTCGCATGTCACGAACGCCCCGGACGCATGACGCGAAGTGGCACAATAGGCTGTTGCCAGTCAAATCAAGAGCATTCGAAATTTTCATGAGCGAAGGTCGAGACATCTGGTGCCCGCACGTGACCGTGGCCACGGTGGTGGCCGACGCGCAGGGCCGTTTCCTGATGGTCGAGGAGGACGTCCACGGCGAGTTGCGCTACAACCAGCCGGCCGGCCACCTGGAACCCGACGAGGCCCTGGCCGACGCCGCCAGGCGCGAAACCCTGGAAGAAACCGGCTGGGACGTGGAAATCGAGCATTTTCTCGGCGTCCACCAGTGGTGGAGCCCGGTGCACCACGACCACGTGGTGCGCTTCGGCTTTTCCGCCCGTACCGTCGAACATCACCCCGGACGCGAGCTGGACGCCGGCATCTGCCGCGCGCTGTGGATGTCGCGCGCCGACATCGCCGGCCTGGACGGAAAATTGCGCAGCCCGCTGGTGCTGGCCAGCATCGACGACTGGCTGGGCGGCCGGCGCCTGCCGCTGGGCACCGTCAAGTGCCTGCTTCCCGCTGCCGCAGATACACCGTGAAGGTGATGCTGACGCGTAGGGCGGGCACTGCCCGCCATGGACATCGCGCATCGGCGGGCAGTGCCCGCCCTACCCGTATCCGCGGGAGGCTGTCGTGAAAGTGATGCTGGGCGTTTCCGGCGGCGTGGATTCGTCCGTGGCCGCGCTGCTGCTGCAACAGTCCGGCCACGAGGTCGAAGGCCTGTTCATGCAGAACTGGGAGGAGGACGACCGCGACGGCCCCTGCCGCGCCGACGAGGACCGCAAGGATGCCGTGGCCGTGTGCGCGAAACTCGGCATCCCTTTCCACGCACGCAATTTCGCCGCCGAGTACTGGGACGGCGTGTTCGAGCATTTCCTCGCCGAATACCGCGCCGGTCGCACGCCCAATCCGGACGTGCTGTGCAACCGCGAGATCAAGTTCAAGACCTTCCTCGACGAAGCCCGCGCGCTGGGCGCGGACAGGATCGCCACCGGCCACTATGCGCGCGTCGATGCCGTGGACGGCCGCTGGCGCCTGCTGCGCGGGCGCGACGCCAACAAGGACCAGAGCTACTTCCTGCACGCCCTCGGCCAGGAAGCGCTGGCGTCCACGCTGTTTCCCGTCGGCGAGCTGGAAAAGCCCGAGGTGCGGAAGCTGGCACGCGAAGCCGCCCTGCCCACGCACGCCAAGAAGGATTCCACCGGCATCTGCTTCATCGGCGAGCGCAATTTCCACGATTTCCTGGCGCAATACATCCCCGCCCGCCCCGGCGGGATGCGCACGCCCGACGGCCAGCGCGTGGGCGAGCACGACGGCGTGATGTACTACACGCTCGGCCAGCGCGGCGGCCTCGGCATCGGCGGCCGTGCCGGCGCCAGCGGCGAACCCTGGTACGTGGTCGGCAAGGACGTGGCCGCCAACGTGTTGTACGTCGCCCAGGGCGGCAGCAGCGCATGGCTGCAATCGACCCGATTGCGCGCCGGCGACCTGACCTGGGTGGACGGTGTCGCGCCGGCACGCGAGTTCGCCTGTACCGCCAAGACCCGCTACCGGCAGCCCGACCAATCCTGTACCGTACGCCTCACCGAATCCGGCGGCGAAGTCGTCTTCGAACAGTCGCAACGCGCGGTCACGCCCGGCCAGTCGGTCGTGTTCTACCAGGGCGAGGTGTGCCTCGGTGGCGGCATCATCGAAACCACCGATGCCACCTTCGGCGGCTGGGAACACCATGCGTAGGGTGGGCCCCGACCCGTCATCGCCGTGTCTGCAACGCTTCCGAAATGGCGGGCCAAGGCCCACCCTACCCGTTATCCGATACCCATGAACAAAGCAGTCGCATGAACGAAGAACGCGTGCTGGCATTGGCCGGCGTCTTCCAGGGCATCGCCCTGGCCCACCAACTGGCCAACGACGGCCGCTGCGACGAAGGCATGCTGGCGTCCAGCCTGGCCAGCGTGTTCCGCATCGACGCTCCCGACGTGGTCGGCGTCTACGGCAGCGTGTCCGATGTGCGCCTGGGCCTGCGCACCCTGGTTGCGCAGCTGGACGACAACCAGCGCGACGTCAACATCATGCGCATGGCCGCCACCGTGCTGCGCCTGGAGCGCACCTTCTCCGGCCGTCGGAGCCTGCAGAAGAAACTGCAGGAAGGCATCGTCGCCGCCCAGCGTCAGGTCGACCATTACGGCATCGACCACGCCATGATCGCCACGCGCCTGGCCACGCTGTACACCGACGTGATCTCGCCCTTGCGCCCGCGCGTGATGGTCAACGGCCAGCCCCTGCACCTGCAGCAACAGGCCGTGGTCGAGCGCATCCGCGCCAGCCTCCTGGCCGCCATCCGCTCCGCCGTGCTGTGGCACCAGACCGGCGGCCGCCAATGGCAACTGCTGCTGAAACGCAAGCAATGGGCCATGCTGGCCCGCGGTCTGCTGACCCGGGCCACGCTGGACAAAGGGTGAGACG
>CAZBZD010000238.1:0-2871 GCA_964496295.1 uncultured Rhodanobacteraceae bacterium
GTAGAACTGCTCGCCGCCCTTGTCGAAACGGCGCGTGCGGTCGGCCAGGACCTGCGCCAGGGTGTCCTCGTCGATGCGCCCGTCGGCGGCCAGTTCGGCGGCGATTTCGAGCAGGGTCAGTGCGCGCCGGACATCGCCGTCGGCGGCCTGCGCGATCAGTTGCAGGGCCTCGTCACCGACTTCCAGTCCCTGCCCGCCCAGGCCGCGCTCGGCATCGGCCAGCGCGCGTTTCAGGGCCGCGACGATGGCCTCGGCATCCACCGCGTCCATCACGTGCACGCGGCAGCGCGACAGCAGCGCCGAGTTCAATTCGAACGACGGGTTCTCGGTGGTGGCGCCGACGAAGATGATGACGCCCTTCTCGATGTGCGGCAGGAAGGCATCCTGCTGCGCCTTGTTGAAACGGTGCACCTCGTCCACGAACAGCACGGTGCGGCGGCCGTGGGCGAAATGCGCCTCGGCCTCGGCCAGCGCCTTGCGCACGTCGGCCAGGCCCGAGAGCACGGCGGAAATGGCGTGGAATTCGGCCTCGGCGTATTTGGCCACCAGCAGCGCCAGCGTGGTCTTGCCGCAACCCGGCGGGCCCCACAACACCATGGAATGGATGCTGCCGGCTTCGAGGGCACGGCGCAGCGCGCTGCCCTCCCCGGCCACGCGCGGCTGGCCGACGATCTCGTCCAGCGACTGCGGTCGCATGCGTTCGGCCAGGGGTTTCAGCGCGGACGGTTCAGCGGTGTCGAACAGGCCGCGGCTGGAAGAGGAAAGCGTCTGTCGAGCCATGTCGCCATGATACGCGTCCTGGCTTTTCGCTGCCCTGGGAAATCCCGGCACCCTGTCTGGCGGGCAGTGCCCGCCCTACTCGGATTCTGCAGTCAGGATGCCGTGCGCCTGGGCGGCAGCATGCGTTTCATGGTGTCGTCGCGGCGCAGGTAGTGGTGCCACAACGCGGCCAGGATGTGCAGCGCGATGACGTAGTAGAACGCGGTGCCGATCCAGGCGTGGTACTGGAAGATCTCGCGCGCCAGTTCCCGGTTCGGATGCGGGAAGAACGCCGGCACGATGGTCACGCCGAAAAGGCTCACGCCCCTGCCCGCCACTTCGCGCGTGGTGAGGCCCAGCAGCGGCTGCACGACCAGGAAGGCGTACAGCGCCCAGTGCGTCACCCGCGACAGGATGCCGACGGCGCGGGTCAGCGGCGGCTGGATCGGCGGCGCGCCGTATTTCCTGCGCATCCACAGGCGCGGCAGCACCAGCAGCAGCACCAGCACGCCGACCAGCATGTGCGCGTGCTCGGTGACTTCGTGCCATGGGTTGCCGCGCGACGTGGCGTGATGAAGATTGATCAGCACGTAGGCCAGCAGCACGAGGCCGAAGATGATCCAGTGCAGGTGGCGCTGGACGGGGCGATAGCGGGTCGTCGGATCGGAGGCCATGGCGGTCAAGTGATAATGGTTATCATGCAAGTTGCCAGAAGGCCGGTGCCTTGGCAAGCGTCCCGCCGTCTCTGCCTGCAACCCGGCAGGGAATTTCGAAAAACCGCGGGAACGGCCTCCGCCGCGACATCGCCATGGATTCCGCAAGCGCTGCCCACGATGCCAAAGCACCGCCCGGCCGGAGGCCGGGGTGATTCCGGGCCGCCGCGGCTGAAGCCGCTCCCGCGGGGCATGCTTGATGGCCGTGGTTTCCGGGATGCCCCGCAGGGACGAAGATCGGGATGCCGGATGTCAGTGTTGCAAGGGCTGGATCTTCGGCACCGAGTCCGTGTCGCCGATCACGTCCGCCCCTTCCGGTGGCGTGAAGGTGAAGGTCGACGCCGGCAGCGCGGCGTTGCGCTGCCAGTCGGAAAAGCGCATGCGGGTGATGTTGCCGAGCTGGTCCTTGAAGATCATGGCGCGCAGGCCGTCGTCGTCGAAACCGAGCTCGGCGTAGGCAAAGCGCACGTGCTCGTTCTTCGGCGTCAGGCGCAACCACGCCAGGCCGTCGCGCATGCCCAGCTCGGTGGTGGTGAAGTCCTTGTCCAGGCGCCCCACGTCGGTGAGCACGGTCAGCGGGCTGCGCGCCTCGGCGGTGCTCTGCCGGCGCACGGTGACCTGCTCCAGATCGGGCTCGTACATCCACACGTGGCTGCCGTCGGCCACGATCAACTGCTGGTAGGGCGACGTGGTCTGCCAGCGGAACATGCGCGGCGCCTCGAGGGCCACGTTGCCGCTGCTGGTGCGGTCGCGCCGGCCGTTGGCGTCGACCAGGGTCTGCCGGAAGTGCCCGGACAGCGAATGCAGGTCGCGGGTGAAGGCTTCCAGGCGCGCGCGCGCGTTGCCGTCCGCAGCCGGTGCCGGGAGTGCAAGCACGAACAGGGACAGCATCAGACCGGCAAGAGCGAATCGTTTCATGGTTCGTCCGTTGGCGAATGGGATGTATCGGAAAGCTGACACCTTATAACGGCCGGGCGTTCGACAGGAGCGCATCGGGCACGCGACGGCATCAGATTTCATTCAGGTTTGCCGGCGCTCCGGCCGCGACAGCCCGGACCCGTCGCGGCCCAAGCCGCTCCCGCGGTCAGTCGCGCGGCGGCGGCGGCGCCAGCACTTCGCGGGTGCCGTTGTGCTGCGGTGCGCTGACCACGCCGTCGGCTTCCATCTGCTCGATCAGTCGCGCGGCGCGGTTGTAGCCGATGCGCAGGTGCCGCTGCACGCCGGAAATGGACGCCCGGCGCGTCTGCGTGACCACCGCCACGGCCTTGTCGTAGAGCGCCGCGTCGCTGCCGTCGTCGCTCGCGTCCTGCGGAATGCCCGATTCGTTGATGATGCGGCCGTCGCCCATGGACTGCTCGTCTTCCAGCACGCCCTCGATGTAGTTCGGCTCGCCCTGCGA